>DATKCC010000027.1:0-3539 GCA_035513375.1 Thermoanaerobaculia bacterium
GTCCACCGCGGCTTCATGCCCTTCGACGGCGTGATGGCGCTCCACCTGCTGGTCCGGGAGACCGGCCGCTACCCCCGGTTCCTGGTCCATCCGACGCTGCTGAAGTTCCCTTTCCTGTCCGACTTCATGAGCCGGCTCGGCGGGGTACCGGCCTGCCGCGAGAACTCCGACCGGATCCTCGCGCGCGAGGGCATGGTCGGCATCTTCCCCGAGGGCATCCGCGGCGCCTTCACCCCTTACCGCCGCGCCTACCGGCTGGGCAGGTTCGGGCGCGACGACTATGTCCGGATCGCGCTCCGCAACCGGGCGCCGATCCTGCCCTTCGTCACCGTCGGGAGCGCCGAGATCTTCCCGATCCTCGGCCGGATCGACTGGGGCTGGGTGAAGCGCTACACCGAATGGCCCTTCCTGCCGATCGCGCCGCCGTTCCCGCTCCTGCCGGTGCCGCTACCGTCGAAGTGGCACACCCGGTTCCTCGAGCCGCTCCAGGTCCAGGAGCGCCACGGACCGGAGGACGCCGACGACCCCGAGGTCGTCCGCCGGCTGAGCCTCGAGGTCAGGAGGCGGATGGAGGCGGCGATCGGCGCCATGCTCGCCAGGCGGCGCTCGGCCTTCTACGGTACGGTCTTCGACGATGAGGAGGTGACCCAGGGATGAGCGATCCGCTTCTGCGCTACGCCGCCGCGGCCTGCCAGGTCGACTCTCCGAACCCGGCCGACCGCTCGGGTATCGGCATGAAGGTCGACCGGATGCTCGAGATGGTCGACATGGCGGTCGAGGGCTACGCGCCCTTCCTGCCGGTCAGGCTCCTGGTCTTCCCGGAGTTCGCCCATGCGGCGCCGGTCTACAGGACCGCCCGCGAGCTCCACGACAAGCTCGCCGTGCCGATCCCCAACGAGCACACCGAGCGCTACGTCGAGAAGGCCCGGGAGCACGGCGTCTGGATCCAGACCGGGAGCTTCCTCGAACGCGACGACCGCTGGCCCGGTACGGTCTTCAACGCCACCTGCCTGGTGGGCCCGGGCGGCATCCTGTCGAAGTACCGGAAGGTCTACCCCTGGCTCCCCTGGGAGGTCCACGCCAGCCCCCACGACCTGCCGGGCTACGACGAGGAGATCTACCCGGTGGCCGACACGCCCATCGGCCGGCTCGGGGTCGCCACCTGCTACGACTGGCTCTTCCCGGAGACCCTGCGCCAGCTGACCGCCAATGGCGCCGAGGTGCTGATCCGGATTTCCGCCTACATGGACCCCTGGGGCGCGACCGAGCCGATGGCCTGGTGGACCGTGGTCAACCGCTGCCGGGCGCTCGAGAACATCGCCTACGTGGTCGCCGCCAACCAGGGGGCGAGCCTCCGGCACTACCCGCCCTTCTCCTGGCCCGGGGGGAGCCAGGTGGTCGATTTCGAGGGCCGCCTCCTCGCCCAGGCCGACCCGGGACCGGGGGAGAAGATCGTCGTCGCCCCGATCGACGTCGCCGCGCTGCGCCACGAGCGCGCCACCCGCCGCGGCCACCAGACGCTCGCTCACCTGCGGACCGAGACCTACCCGATGTACCGGCAGCCGTTCTATCCCGGAGGGCGGGGACCGGAGCGGTTGACGGTCGAGGAGAGCGACCAGGCGACGGCCGAGGTGAAGCGGAGGCTGGGGTACTCGTAGGGTGCGGCCCTGCCGTAGCGGCGGTCGAGCTCGGACTCTGCGAGCTCCGGGTCTTCTCTGCGCTACGCTCTCGCCCTCCGCCATGCGGCGCCTCGCCCTCATCGCGCTCGTCGCCGCCGCGCTCCTGGGCGGTGTCCTGATGCTCGCCTCCTTAGCCCGCAACATGGTCTACCCGGTGCCGTCGGTGCCGGTCCCCTCGCCGCCGCCCCCGCCGCTCGAGGAGGTCTGGCTGGAGCTCGCGGTCGGCGGCAGGGCCGCGGCCTGGGAGCTGGTGCCGGCTGGGCTGCCGGACGGCGCGCCGATCGCGCTGTTCTTCCACGGCAACGGCGAGAACCTGGAGACCATGCGCCGGGCGGGGCTGTTCGAGGAGCTGGCAGGAATCGGCGCAGCGGCCCTGGCCGCCGACTACCCGGGTTACGGCCGGAGCCCGGGCCGGCCGCGGGAGGGAGCGATCCTGGCGACCGGCGAAGCGGCCCTGGCCTGGGCGCGCCGGACCCACCCGCAGCGGCCGGCGGTCCTGATCGGATGGTCGCTGGGTGCGGCGGTGGCGCTCGACGTCGCATCGCACCACCCGGAGGAAGTCTCGGGGCTGGTGGCGATGAGCGCCTGGACGACCCTCGAGGACGTCGCGGTCGTGCACTTCCCCCGGACCCTGGTGCGCTGGGCGTTGCCGGAGCGCTACGAGTCGGTGACCGCCGCCGACCGGCTCGCTGGCCGGCGGCTTCCTGCCCTCCTCGTCCACGGCGAGCGCGACGCCATCGTGCCGGTGGAGCTCGGTCGCCGGCTCGCCGCGGCCCTCGAGGCGTCGGGTGCGGCCGAGGTCCGGTGGATGCCGGTCCCGGGAGCGGGGCACAACGACCTGCTGGCCCACCGCGAGGTTTGGGCGGAGCTCGAGCGCTTCCTCGCCCGCCTGTCCCGGTCGGCTCCGCGGTAGCCTCTCCAGCAGGCGCGTGCTGGTGCCACGGCCCCAGCAGCCTCGCTCGCGTGCTAGAGTCGAGCGAAATCAGGAGCAAACCAACTATGCGCAATCGCGTTGTGACGACTTGGCTGGCCGCGGCCGCCCTCGGGGCGTCCTCGGTCTTCGCTGGTGCGCTGCCGGACGGCGGTATCTCGGCCCAGGAGGTCGCCCGCGTACTCCAGGACAAGGGCTTCCGGGCCGAGGTGACCGTTGACTCTGTCGGCGACCCGCTGATCAACAGTGCCGCCGACGGCACCAATTTCAGGGTCTACTTCTACGGCTGCGCGGGCGACGACGAGCCGCGTTGTACCGCCATCCAGTTCATGGCCGGCTTCGACCTCGAGGACGGCATGTCGCTAGAGCGGATCAATCTCTGGAACCGGGAGCACCGGTTCGGCCGCGGCTACCTCGACGAGGAGAACGACCCGTTCCTGGAGATGGACATCGACGTCGAGCTCGGCTTCACGACCGAATCCCTGGCCAACAACCTCGACACCTGGATCTACGTGCTGCCGAAATTCAAGGAGTTCATCGGGTTCTAACGATGCTGCGGCCGCGACCCGCCCCCTCCATCCCGTCCCCGGCGCCGCGGTTCGGTCGCGGGTGCCGGTCGACCTGAGGGACCCATGAACGGCCTCCAGTACCCGGTGGGGCGCCACGACCCCAGCGCCCCCGTGTCCGCTGAGCAGATCCGGCAGGCGATCGAAGACATCCGAGAGCTGCCGGGGCGCCTCGCCGAGGCGGTCGGCGGGCTCGACGATACCCGGCTCGACTCCCCCTATCGGCCGCAGGGATGGACCGTCCGCCAGGTGGTCCACCACGTGGTCGACAGCCACGTGAACGCCTACGTCCGCCTCCGGCTGGCGCTGACCGAGGACCGGCCGGACATCCGGGGCTATCAGCAAGAGCTCTGGGCCGAGCTG
>DATKCC010000028.1:0-2311 GCA_035513375.1 Thermoanaerobaculia bacterium
CGACCTCGAGGCGACGGTCGGCAAGACCTTCGAGCTGCTGACCGGCCGGACCCCCATCCCGGAGGCCCTGAGCCGGCTGTAGCTACCCCCTGAGCGAGAGCCAGGCGACGCCCCAGGCCAGGGTCAGGAGGGTGATCGGGACGCCCGCCTTGAGGTATTCGACGAAGCCGAGGCGCACGCGTCGGGCGGCCGCGAGCTCGGCCACCAGGAGGTTCGCGACCGATCCGAGGAGCGTGAGGTTGCCGGCGAGGGTGGTGGCCATGGCGAGGGCGAGCCAGGAGCGCTCGGGGTCCGCGAGGGTGCCGATCATCGGGCGCAGGAGGAGGACCGCGGGCACGTTCGAGACCAGGTTGCTCAGCACCGCGGCGGCGGCGGCGAAGCCCGCGAGGTTGCCCTCGAGCCAGGGCCGCAGGCTCTCGTAGGCGCGGCCGCCGTAGCCGCCCGAGCCGACCGCTCCGGTGACCACGAAGAGACCGGCGAAGAAGACCAGGAGCGACCAGTCGATCTCCCGGAAGACCCGCTCGGGCTTGATCCGGCGGGTGACGAGGAGGATCGAGGCGGCGCCCAGGGCGGCGAGAGCCGGCGGCACTCCGGCGAGGAGGGCGCCGAGGAGCAGCGCGCCGGCGACGCTCCCCTTGATCAGGAGGGGCCGGAAGGCCCGCACCTTCACCGCCGGGGCCTCCGGCACCTCCCGCCAGGCGAGGTCCCGCCGGTAGACCAGGGCGATCATGGCCCAGACGGCGCCGAGCCCGACGAGGGCGACCGGGGCGAGGGCCGCGGAGAAGGTGAGGAACGGGATGCCGGAGGAGACCCCGATCAGCATGTTCTGCGGGTTGCCGACCAGGGTGGCGACCGAGCCGACGTTGGCGGCGGCGGCGATGCCGACGAGGAACGGCACCGGGCGAAGACGCGCGGCGGCGGTGACCTCGATGACCAGCGGCGTCAAGGCGAGGACGACGGTGTCGTTGAGAAACAGCGCCGAGAGCACCCCGGAGGTCGCGACCAGCCCGGCGAGAAGCGCCCGGGGTGAGTGGGCGCGCAAGGCGAGGCGGGCGGCGGCGAGGCGGAAGAAGCCGGCGAGCCGGAGGTTGGCGTTGATCACCATCATCCCGAACAGCAGGCCGAGGGTCTGGAGGTCGACCGCTCGGGCCGCCTCCTCGGGCGCGATGACGCCGAGCGCGACCAGGGCGACGGCGCCGACGAGGGCGATGGTCGCCCGGTTCATCCGCACGCCGGGGTAGCGCCCGACGGCGACGCCGATCAGGGTGAGGACGATGACCGCCCCGCCGGCGGCGGAACGCCAGGAGCCGAGGTCGAGAGGATCCACCGGCGCGGATCCTACGCTGGTAGGCGCTCTTTGATGCTCACCTCCACCTCTACGTGCGAGTATAATTGCCGCGGAGGTGAGGCCATGTCCCAGGTGACGATCTACCTCGACGAGCAGACCGAGGAGAGGATGGACCGGGCGGTCAAGGAGGCCGGCGTCTCTCGTAGCCGCTGGGTCTCGGACCTGATCCGGGAGAGGACGGCATCCGAATGGCCCGAGTCGGTCCGCCGGCTCGCCGGTAGCTGGAAGGACTTCCCGGAGGTCGAGGAGATTCGGAAGGGCCTCGGTGAGGATGCTCCCCGAGAGCGGTTCTGACCGATGTACGCCCTCGACACGAGCACCGTCGTCGACTACTTGCGGGGCCGTGGGCGGGTGGGGGAGCGGCTTCTGGCGACCCCGTCCCGGGAGATCGCTCTTCCCACCATCGTCCTCTACGAGCTCGAGCTCGGCGCGGAGAAGGCGGGTGCCCCCGCTGAGCGCCGAGCCGAGCTCGCCGAGCTCTTCGAGACCGTGACCCTCCTGGCGTTCGACGAGGCCGAAGCGAAGGCGGCGGCCCGAATTCGCGCCGACCTCGAGGCCAGTGGGCTTCCGATCGGCCCCTACGACGTCCTCATCGCCGCTACGGCTCTGGCCCGGGGAGCCATCCTCGTGACGCACAACAGGGAGGAGTTCTCTCGGGTTGCGGGTCTGCGCCTCGAAGACTGGTACTGACGGGCCCCGAAAACAACGTCAGCTCGCCGCCAGCCCCTCGAGCTCGCCCTCGATGGTCTCCCACTCGCCCATCAGGGTCTCGATCTTGCCCTTGAGCTCCTGCTGCTCGGTCTCGAGCTTGCGGACCTCCTTCTGCGGGCTGCGCTCGAAGTAGGTCGGGTCGCAGAAGGTCTCGTTGATCGCGCCCACCCGGGCCTCGGCCCGGTCGACCGCCGCCGTCAGCTCGTCGCGCCGGCGCTCGAGCTCCTTGACCCGCCGCTGGCGCGCGCGCTC
>DATKCC010000029.1:0-4020 GCA_035513375.1 Thermoanaerobaculia bacterium
GAACCTCCTCGCCCTGCCGCCCGAGGACGTCGGGGCGCTCTGGGACCGCCGCGTCGGCTCGCCCGAGGTGGCGGCGGTCCTCGCCCGGCTGGTGGCGGAGGGCAAGCTCGAGAGCGAGCTCGGCGGCAGCCGCGGCAAGAAGAGCTCGGCGGCGAAGGACGACCTCCGGCTCAGCCTGCTCGTCGGGCGCGAGCGGTTCCGCGGCTTCGAGCGCGAGCTGATCGACAAGCTGTTCTACGGCGGCCGCGAGCAGGTGACGACCGAGAAGCTCCGCAACCACTACCGGGAGAGCGGCTTCGATCCGGTCGCGATCGTCCGGCCGGCGATCGAGGAGCGGCTGAGGGGCCGGAGGGAGACCGCTCCCGGCGGGCGTGAGGCGCCCGCGCGGTGGCGGACGGCGGCCCTCGCCTTCGCTCTCATCGCCCTGCTCGCGGCCGAGCGCTGGCTGAGCCCGGCTTCGGGCCGCCTCGGCCTCGTGCTGCTCGCCTCGATACTGCTCTGGACCTACCCTCTGGCCGCCGTGATCGCCGGCCTCTCCCGCCGGCACGTGGAGCGGCTGGGGGTCTGGACCTTCGCCTTCGGCGCGCCGGTTCTGGCTCTCGCTGCGGGCGCCGCCCGTACGATCTTCCTGCCGGAGATCGCCGGGCTGACGCAAGCCCTCGGCCTCGAGTCGCGGGCCTTTCTCGCGCCCGGGATCTTCGGCGCCCTCGCCCTGGCGCTCGCCCCGGTGATGGTCGGCCTCAGCGTCACCAACATCGCGACGAGCCGCGAGACCATGGAGGCGGTCGTGCTCCGGCAACGGCTCCTCCAGGCGCGCCGGTACCTCCAGTCGCAACTCCGGCTGCCGGACCCGGACCTCGACGACGCGTGGTTTCCCTACCTGCTGGCGCTCGGCCTCTCGAACGACGTCGACCGCTGGTCGGTGGCCTTCGGAGCCGCGGGCGGAACGACCGCCGCAGCCGTGGGAGCCCTCGCCACCTCGGGCGGGTCGGCGAGCGGCTCCGGCGGCTGGACCGGTGGCGGCGGGCGCTTCGGCGGCGCCGGCGCCAGCGTCTCGTGGGCGGCCGCGGCCACCGGCATGGCGGCCGGGGTCTCGGCTCCGAGCTCGAGCGGTGGCGGGGGTGGCGGGGGAGGTGGGGGCGGTAGCTCGGGTGGCGGCGGGGGCGGCGGATGGTGAGCGGCTGCCGGTCAGGTCGCCCGCTTCTTTCGCGACCGGAACCACTCGGCGGTGCGGCGCAAGCCGTCGGCCAGCGGCAGCGGCTGCGGCAACCCGAGCTCCCGCCGTAGCTTCGAGGCGTCGATCGACGAGCGGCGCTGCTCGCCGGGCTTGGCGGGGCCGTAGAGCGCCGGGCGGTCGGCGCCGAGAGCGTCGGCGAGGTGGCGGTAGAGGTCGACCACCGTGGTCTCCGCACCCGTGCCCACGTTGTAGGTCCGGAAGGGGCCCCGGTCCAACGGGGTCTCCGCCGCCGCCAGGTTCGCCCGGACCACGTCGGAGACGTGGACGTAGTCCCGGGTCTGCAAACCGTCACCGTTGATCGTCGCCGGCTCCCCCGCCAGCAGGCGGTTGCAGAAGATCGCCACCACCCCGGCCTCGCCGTTGGGATTCTGGCGCTCGCCGTACACGTTGGCGTAGCGCAGCGCGACCGCCTCGAGCCCCTGCTCCACAGCGTAGTAATAGAGGTAGCGCTCGACCGCGAGCTTGGCGACGCCGTAGGGCGAGACCGGCCGCGCCGGGTGGTCCTCGTCCGCGGGGTGCCGCTCCTGCTCGCCGTAGATCGCGCCGCCGGTCGAGGCGAACAGCACCCGGCCGACGCCCCCCCGGACCGCCGCCTCGAGCAGGTTGAGGCTCCCGAGGACGTTGATCGAGGCGTCGTGGACCGGGTCCGCCACCGAGCGCCGAACGTCCATCTGGGCAGCCTGATGGACCAGGAGGTCGAAGCCCCCACGCTCGACCAGAGCCGCCGCTTCATCGGAGCGGATGTCGAGCCGCACCCACTCAGCCCCCGCCGGGACGTTCTCCTCTCGGCCGGTCGAGAGGTCGTCCAGGGCCACGACCCGATCGCCCCGGGCGAGGAAGGCGTCAGCCAGGTGGGAGCCGATGAACCCGGCGCCGCCGGTGATACAGATCGATGGCATGACGAAGCTCCCCCGCCGGCCGCGGAGCGTACCAGAGGTGCCCGCCGAGCCTACGGTCCGGAGGCCGCAACCACGCGGTCGCGGCCGGCCTGCTTGGCGCGGTAGAGGGCACTGTCGGCAGCGGCGACCAGGCTGGCCGGCTCCTCCCCGTGCGCCGGCGTCCGGGCCGCAGCGCCGGCGCTCACGGTGACGTACCCGGCCACGATCGAGCGCTCGTGAGGGATCGCCAGCTCCGCTACCCGCCGCCGGAGCTGCTCCGCGAGACGCGTGGCCCCAACTTCGTCGATGCCGGGAAGGAGCAGAGCGAACTCCTCGCCGCCGTACCGGGCCGCCAAGTCCGCGGCTCGCTTCAAGCCGGAGCGCAGCGCCAGCGCGACCTGGCGCAGGGTCTCGTCCCCCCGCTGGTGGCCGTAGGCGTCGTTGTAGAGCTTGAAGCAGTCGATATCGGCGAGGACCAGGCCGAGGGGCTCGCCGGCGCGGAGGGCGCGCCGCCACTCGTTTTCGAGGGTCTCGTCGAAGTGGCGCCGGTTGGCCACGTCGGTGAGCCCGTCGATCCGGGTCAACCGCTCGAGGGCGCGGTTGGCCTCCTGGAGCCGGCGGTTGGCGAGCGTGAGCTCGATCGGGCCGGCGAGCTGGTCCGCGAGCGCGAGGAAGAGGGCGAGGTTGTCGGAGGAGAAGACCGCCGGGTCGGCCGCCTCGTAGTTGATCGCCCCCAGCACCCGTCCCTGGAAGCGGATGGGCACTGCGAGCTCGGCGGTGACGGCCTCAAGAATGCCGAAATAGTCCGGGTCCTTGTGCACGTCGAGCACGAGCTGCGGCTCGCCGGTTCGGATCGCACGCCCGACCACTCCTGCCGAGACCGGCCAGCGGCGCCGGCGCCGGCGCAGGATCTCCTCGACCGAGCGCGGCGCGAACCCCCTGAACTCCCACACGGTGCCCGACTCGTCGGCGACCACGATCGAGACCAGGGCCAGCGCGAAGCGCTCCTGGACGTATTCGGAGATCCGGCCGAGGCTCGTGGCGAGGGTCCCCGGCTCGAGGGCGATACGCGAGACCTCGCTCAGGACGAGAAAGCGGCGAAGGTCCCCTTCAGCCGGGGACGGCTCGGGCGATCGAGACCGGGACATCACGTTGCACTCCGGATGTTTTCGCCCGCAGCCTAGCACCTACAAGGGCTTGCGCCAGGTGGTCCCGGCCAAGAGCTCGCCGAAGTCGAGCGCTGTCGTGGCGCCCGAGCCCTCCGGCAGGGCTGCAGTGGTGACGCGCGGGCCGGCGGTCCCTCCCTTGTCCGTCGCGACGGCCATTGGCCGGATCAGGAAGAGCTCGGTCGTCCGCTCGACGTCGGTGCAGCCGGCCGCGCGGGCGGGCCCGCACCGAGGGAGCAGGCGCAACGTCGCCTGCCGCAGCTCGTCGTCCGGGCCGAAATCGACCTCGACCTCGGCCGCGAGCCGGCCCCAGCCGGTCGCCGAGCCCGCCGGGGACTCCGGGTAGGCGTCGATGCGGAAGACCTCCGGCCGCTCACCGCGGAAGATGGCGACACGGAGGGCGCCGGCGCCTTCGGTCCGGGCCCTGACGAGCTTCGAGAGCACCCGCAGCACGTGGACGTCCCGCGCCGAGAGCTTGCCGTGGCAAGGAGCCGCCAGCGCCGCCAGGCCGCGGCCTGGCCGAGCGTCGCTCGAGCCGCCCTCCGGGGTGGCCAGGTTGTCGATCACGAGCAGCTCCGAGGCGGCCGCGGTCCCGGCGGAGAGCCTAGGGTCGAGCAGCACGCGCAGCAGGCCCTCCGCACCGGTCGTCACCAGGTCGGAGTTGAGCGGGTTGCGCGACAGGCTGAAGGCGAGGAGCTGCGGGCGCCCGGGGTTGCGCAGGAGCGTGGTCTCCTCGGGG
>DATKCC010000030.1:0-3884 GCA_035513375.1 Thermoanaerobaculia bacterium
TCGAAGCGCTCCTCGGTCTCGCCGGGAAAGCCGACGATGAAGGTCGACCGCAGCGCGATGCCCGGCACCAGCTCCCGGGCGCGATCGAGCAGCCGCAGGTAGCGCTCCCGGCGTCCGCCGCGGCGCATCGCCTTGAGCACCCCCGGGTGGGAGTGCTGGAGGGGCATGTCGACGTAGGAGCAGACCCGCTCCTCGCTTCCCATCAGGGCGAGCAAGCTCTCGTCGAGGGTCGTGGGATAGGCATAGAGGAACCGGATCCACGGCAGATCGGTCGCCCGGAGGAGAGCCTCGAGCAGCCGGGTGAGCCCGTCGCGGCGGGCGCCGAGATCCTCGAGATAGCGGGTCGTGTCCTGGGCGATCAAACAGAGCTCCTGGACGCCCTCCGCCTCGAGCCGCCGCGTCTCCTCGACCAGGCTCTCGATCGTCCGGCTGCGAAAGCGGCCGCGCCAGAGCGGGATCGCGCAGAAAGTGCAGGGGTTGTCGCAGCCTTCGGCGACCTTCAAGTAGGCGTAGCCGCGGGTGGTGAGGGTGCGGCCCGCCGTGTGGTCGAAGACCAGGTGCGAGGGCGCTGGCAGCGGCGGCTCCCCGCCGAGGCGGACCAGCTCGCCCACCCGGCGGAGGTCGTCGAGCCCCACGAAGCCGTCGATCTCCGGGATCTCCCGGGCGAGCTCGCGGCCGTAGCGGTTCACCATGCATCCGGCGACCAGCAGCCGTCTGCCGCCCCCCTCTCCCTTCGCCGCCGCGACCTCCAGGATGGCGTCGATCGACTCCTGCTTGGCCTCGTCGATGAAGCCGCAGGTGTTGACGATCACCGTGTCCGCGCACGCCGGGTCGGCGACGACCTCGTACCCTTGCCGGCGCAGCTCCCCCAGCATCACCTCGCTATCCACCAGGTTCTTGGGACACCCGAGGCTGATCATCCCGACCCGGCGGCCGGCGGCAGGGGGCTTCGGTTCACTCATGGTCGCCTCACAACCTACGGTAGCAGACCCAGCATTCCTGTCCCCTTCCCGGAGGGGGAGCTGTGGCGGTAATCCTCAGCGTTCCCGCCCCCAGATCCTTCGCATGCGCTCAGGATGACAGAATCAGAGCACGGGGTGGGTGGCCGGCGTGGGGCCGGGCGCCCTCGACAGGGACATCTGAGGTCGCCGCGTCTCCGCCGTTACGGACACCGAGATAGCCGGACAGGCGGCCGAAGTCGAGGCGCGGGCCCACAGCCCCATCCACCGAAGCGCCCGCGCCGTTCCCAGGCGAGGGCGCCCGGCCCCACGTCGGCCGGGCGGGACAACGCCGCGCCACGCTACGCCAGCAGCTCCCCGGTCATCACCGTCACCGCCTGCCCGCCGAGCTTGACCCGCTCCCCGGCCACCACGACGCGCACCACGCCGCCGCGCACGCTCGCCTGGTACCCCACCAGCCGCTGACGCCCCAGCCGCTCGGCCCAGAACGGCCCCAACGCGCAGTGCGCCGAACCGGTCACCGGGTCCTCCGGCACACCGACCCCAGGTGCGAAGTAGCGCGAGACGAAGTCGTATCCCGCATCGGCCACTCCGGCGGACGCGGTCACGATCACCCCACGCGCCCCGAGCTCCGCCAGGAGGCCGAGCTCCGGCCGCAGCTCTCGGACCGCAGCCTCCGAGGCCAGCTCGACCAGGAAGTCCAGCCGGTTGCGGCCCAACCACCGGGGCGGGGCGCCGAGGACGGCGGCCAGCTCGCCGGCGAAGTTCCCCGGCGGCGGATCGAACGGCGCCGCCGCCTCGGCCGGGAAGTCCATCCAGATCCATCCCTCGCCCGCCGCCGGCCCACCCTCGCCCCCCCGTTCGCAGGTCAGGACGCCGCTGCGAGTATGGAACCGGATCGGATCGTCCGGTGCCACGTCGCCGCTCTCCCACAGGGCGTGGGCGCTCGCCAGGGTCGCGTGGCCACACAGGTCGACCTCCGCACCGGGGGTGAACCAGCGCAGGTTGAAGCCGCCGTCCCGGCGGACCAGGAAAGCGGTCTCCGAGAGGTTCATCTCCCGAGCCACCGCCTGGAGCCAGTCATCCGCCCGCGCCTCCGCCAGCAGGCAGACCGCCGCCGGGTTGCCCGCGAACGGCCGATCGGTGAAGGCGTCGACCTGGGCCAGGGGGAAGACGGGATGGGTCACGCCCGCCAGTCTACCCGGCTTCGTCCGCTTCGTCCGAGGCCTGATCAGTAGCCGGGGTTGGGCGGCGGTGCGTTCTCCCCCACTCGGACCGAGCCCTTCATGTCGCAGCAATCGCTGTGCGTGGCGCAGGAGTAGTTGAAGGTCCGGTTCTGGTCCCCCTCGCCGAAGGTGCGCTCGTACGTCGACCCGGAGTCCGTGAAGACGAAACCGCTGTCGAAGGCGCCGTCGCTATCGGTCACGGTATGGGTGGGGTCGCTGCCGCGCATCACCCAGCGCACCGTCTGGCCCGGCTCGATAGTTATCTGCCGCGGCTCGTAGGAGAACTCGGTGAGCTCGACCGTGATGACCGAGGGCTGCCCGGGCGGGCTGGGATCGCTGGGCGAACCCCCACCGCCGCCACCTCCTCCACAGCCGGCCAGGATGGTCCCGGCCCCGAACGCGAACGCGACAATGGCGCGAGTCATGACTTTCACCTCCATCGATCGGGCGCCTGGTCTGGGTCCCCCTCCGGAGAGGTACGTGCCCGTCGAGCGCCCCAGGGTTCTACGGCGCCCCTCGGCCGCTCCGCTGAACCCTTTGGTGCGGCCTCCGGACGTACTATCCACATGGCCCACTGGGGCCCGTCGAGGAGCGGCGGGCCTGTAGACTCGATCGGAGTTCCGGGCCGGCACCACGCCATGAACCCACGCTCGTTCCATCCCGATCCGCGGTCGGAGGATGCCGACGCCGAGCGCGACGGCCGCCGCGACGGCTCCGGGGACGGCGACGCGATCTTGCTCGAGCGCGTCGCCGGCGGTGACCAGGGGGCGTTCGAAGACCTCTACCACCGCTACCACCGGCGACTGTTCGGCTACCTCCTCCGCGTCCTCCGGCGCCCGCCGTTGATCGAGGAGGTGCTCGACGACGTGATGCTCGCGGTCTGGCAGGGCGCCCACCGTTTCGACGGCCGGTCGCGGGCCTCGACCTGGATCCTCGGGATCGCCCATCACAAGGCCCTGAAAGCCCTCGAGCGGGCGCGGCGGGAGTCGGATCGCGAAGCAGGCGAGCCGCCCGAGGCGATCGACCAGCTCACCGCCCCGGGGCGGGGACCCGATCGGGTGGCCGCCCGCTCCGAGCTCCGGAGCAAGCTCCGGAGCGCGATGGAGGTGCTGAGCCCGGTTCAGCGCGCCGTCGTCGAGCTGACGTTCTTCTACGGCTATTCCTATCCGGAGATCGCCGAGATCGTCGGTTGCCCCGTGGGGACGGTCAAGACGCGGATGTTCCATGCCCGCCGGCTGCTCAAGGAGCGCCTGCCGGAGCTCGGGCTCGAAGGGGAGCTCGGGGCCCGCTAGGCCGGGGGACAGGACCGGGAGGTGTTGCGACGATGAGCGACCGCACCGAGACGATTGAAGGCGAGCCGACCCGTCGGCGCACCGGCCACGAGGAGGCCTGGGATCTCCTTCCCTGGTTCGTCAACGGCACTCTCGAGACCGGCGACGTACGGGCCGTCGAGGAGCACGTCCAGGGCTGCGGCATCTGCCGCGAGGAGCTTCGCTTCTGGCGGAGCTTCGCCGGGTTCCTCCAGGAGGAAGGAGAGCTCGCGGTCTCGGCGCATGCCGGGCTCGAACGGCTCCAGCATCGCATCGCGGCCGCCGGATCCGCGCCGGCGGTCGACGGTCGCGGTGGGGAGAGCCCGGCCGGCGCCCGCCCCTGGCTGACCGGGCTCCGGCTGGCGCCTGTGGGACTGCGCTGGGCGCTG
>DATKCC010000031.1:0-10568 GCA_035513375.1 Thermoanaerobaculia bacterium
GAGATGCAGGAGCGCATGCGGCGCGAGCTCGCCGAGCTGGTCGTCGAAGCGAGCGTCGGCGGGGGCATGGTGACGGTCGAGATGAGCGGTCACAAGCAGGTCGTCTCGGTCAAGATCGATCCCGAAGCGCTCGATCCCGGCGACCCCTCGCTGGCCGAGGACCTCGTCCGCGCCGCGTACAACGAGGCGGCCCGCAAGGTGGACGAGGCCCTCCAGGAGCGCCTCGGCTCGATGACCGCGGGGATCCCCGGCTTGCCCGACTTCCTGGCCTGAAGGCCGCCGCGCGGCCCGCCCCCCCTTCGGAACCCGTCTTTCCATGCCCGGCCCCGCCACCGACCGCGCCGACCCGTTGGCGTACCTGGTGGGCGAGCTCTCCCGCCTGCCGGGGATCGGCCGCAAGACCGCGACCCGGCTCGCCCACCACCTCCTCCGGGTGAGCCGCCGGGAGGCCGAGGCCCTTTCCCGAGCGATCCTCGAGGTCAAGGACCGCCTGTTCCACTGCTCGGTCTGCCACGCCATCACCGCAGTCGACCCCTGCCGCTTCTGCTCGGACCCCGAGCGCGACCGGACCGCGATCTGCGTCGTCGAGGAGCCGTTCAACATCGCCCCCATTGAGCGTACCGGCGAGTTCCGGGGCCTTTACCACGTCCTGCTCGGCGCTCTCTCCCCCCAACGGGGGGTGGGACCCGATCAGCTCGCGATCGACTCCCTCCTCGGCCGCCTCGGCGGGGTTTCCGAAGTTGTCCTCGCCACCAACCCGAACGTCGAAGGCGAGGCGACCGCCCTCTACCTCGCCCGGCTGCTCAAGCCGCGGGGCGTCCGGGTCACCCGTCTCGCCTTCGGCATGCCGGTCGGCGGCGACATCGAGTACACCGACGAAGTGACCCTGGGGCGCTCGCTCGCCGGCCGCCGCGAGCTGTAGAGGAAATGGGACAGGGGACCGAGGGGATGACGGGGTGATCCGGCTGCGCCGCGGCGACCTCCTACCCGAGGTAGTCGTGCCGCCGCCCGGGCCCCGCTCCCGGGAGCTCTGCCGGGACCTCGGCCGCCTCGAGGCTCCCGGGGTCAACACACTCGGCGGCCCCGGCGGCGACGAGCCCGCCGTGGTCTGGGCCGAGGCCCTGGGTGCGAATGTCCTCGACGCCGACGGCAACCGCTACCTCGACCTGACCTCCGGCTTCGGCGTCGCCGCCGTCGGCCACCGCCACCCTCGGGTGGTGGCGGCGGTCCGCGGGCAGGCGGGGCGCCTGCTCCACGGCCTGGGCGACGCCGCCGCCCATCCGACCCGGATCGAGCTCGCCCGGCGCCTCGCCGCCCTCGCCCCGGTCGACGACCCGCGGGTCTACTTCGCCGTCTCCGGCGCCGATGCCGTCGAGGTGGCGGCCAAGACCGCGATCCTCGCCACCGGTCGCCCCGGCCTGGTCGCCTTCGAGCCCGCCTACCACGGGGTCACGCTCGGCGCCCTCGCGCTCTCGGCCAGGGGCGAGCTCCGGGGCCCATTCGCGCGCCACCTCCACCCCCATATCCACCGGCTGCCCTACGGCGCAGAGCCCTGGGCGATCGACCTGCTGGCGCGGCGGCGGCCGTTGGCCGCGGTCGTCGTCGAGCCGATGGTGGGCCGCGAAGGCGTGATCCCGCCGCCGCCCGGGTGGCTCGCCGAGATCGCCGGGCTCTGCCTCCGCCACGGGATCGTGCTGATCGCCGACGAGGTCTTTACCGGCTTCGGCCGCACCGGCCGGCTCTTTGCCGTTGGCGAGGATGCCGTGCGCCCCGACCTCCTCTGCTGCGGCAAGGCCCTTGGAGGCGGCTTGCCCGTTGGCGCGGTCGTCGGCCGCGCCCCGTTGATGGCGGCCTGGAAGACCGGGGGCGAGGCCCTCCACACCGGAACCTTCCTGGCCAACCCGCTCGCCTGTGCTGCCGCCCTCGCGGTCCTCGACATCGTTCGGGAGGAGAACCTCTCGGAGCGCGCCCGGAAGCTTGGCGAGGAGGTCGCCGAGCGCCTCGCCCCCTGGCCGGAGCGTTATTCGGCAATCCTGGCCACCCGCGGCCGCGGCCTCCTCTGGGGCGTCGAGCTCGCCGACCGCCCGACCGCCAAGCGGCTGGCCCAGGACCTCCAGGCCCGCGGCGTCCTCGCCCTCGCCGGCGGTCCGGAAGGAAGAGTCCTCCAGCTCGTCCCGCCGCTGACGATCACCCGAGCCCAGCTCCGGACCGCCCTCGACCTGCTCGAGGAAACCCTGGCAGCCTTGCGCCCGCCAGACCCCTCGAAGCGCGTCTAGAAGCCACGGCGCACCGCCGTTTACTCGGGTTAGACTCACCGGGCCGTGGACCTCGCCGATCGCCTCAAGCGGTGGGACGCCTTCTCCCACTTCACCCGGCCGCAGCTCGACGCGCTTGGAGACTGCGTCGCCCTCGCCCGCTATCCGGCCGGCGTCTCGATCGTCAGTGAGGGCGACGCCACCGCCGACGCCTACCTGATCGACTCCGGGCGGATCCGGATCCGGCGCCAGACCGCATACGGCGACTACACGCTCGCCACCCTGAGCCCCGGCGACCTCTTCGGCGAGACTTCGTTCGTCGACCGCAACACCCGCTCGGGCGACGCCTTGGCCGAGGAGACCACCCAGCTCCTCGGCTTCAACCCGGCCACCCTCAGGCCGCTGCTCGACCGGGACCGCCGCCTCGCCATCGCTCTCTACTGGACCTTCTGGAAGAGCCTCTCGCGCAAGCTCCGGAGCACCAATGCCCGGCTCGATCAGTTCTTCATCGAGACTGCCCGGCCCGCCGACGCCACGGAGCTGAGCCCCGGGGCCGCTGACGGCGGTGAGTTCCGAGTCGACCTCGCGTCGAAGCGCAAGCTCTTCGCCGAGCAGCGTCTGTCGAGCCTCGAGATCAACTTTCTCTCCACCCTTTCCCAGGAGCGCAAGCTCGCCCCCGGCGAGATTCTGTTCCGGGAGGGGGACCTGGGCGACGAGATGTACGTCCTGCTCGACGGCCGGGTGATGATCTACAAGTACATCCAGGGGGCCGGCGAGGAGGCTCTCGCCTTCCTGGAGCGCGGGGACTACTTCGGCGAGATGGCCCTGATCGACGGCGAGCCCCGCTCGGCCGACGCCCGCGCAGACGAGGGGGGCGCCGTGGTTCTGGCGATCTCCGGCGAGGTCCTCTCGGGCATACTCGACCTCGGCAAGGTCTCCTCGTTGCCGCTGCTGAAGATCCTCTGCGGCCTGGTCGCCAAGCGCCTCCGGGAGCTCGACGACAAGCTGGTCGGCTGGTTCATCCTGGCCGGGGGCGGGGAAGCTTCAACACCTTCGCCACCATAGAAGAGGTCGGTAGCGCCGCCACCTCCTCGGCGCTGAACCACCCCGCCTGCCGGCCCTCGCCGACCTCGCCCGATCCCTCGACCTCGGCGCGGAAGACCTCGAGCACGTACGCCCGGTGGGTGATGCCGTGGCGCACCGCTCCGAGGCGCTCGCCCAGGCGCCACCGGCCGCCGTAGCGCCGCCCGAGGGTCTTCGCCGGGTCCACGGCGCCCTCCTGCTCGCCGGTCCACGGCAGCTCCCAGAGCCCCGCCAGGAGCGCCTCGGCCTCGTCTCGGCGGAAGAGCAACCGGCGACCGTCGTCCTCGACCACCGCCACCACGCGCTCGAGCCGCTTCGGCGCCGGGCGCTCCCGTGCCCGGGGAAAGCGCTCCGGAGCACCCAGCCGCCTCGCCTCGCACCTGGACGCCAGGGGGCAGAGGCGGCACTTCGGAGTGCGAGGGGTGCAGATCAGCGCCCCGAGCTCCATCAACGCCTGGTTCGAATCGCCCGGGCGGTCCGGGTCGAGGAGGTCGGCCGCTGCGGCCCGCAGGCACTGGCGCGAAGCCGCCCGCTGCGGGTTCTCCGCCAGCGCCAGCAGGCGCGCGGTCACCCGCAGGACGTTGCCGTCCACGACCGGAGTCGTCTCACCAAAGGCGATCGAGGCGACCGCCGCCGCCGTGTACTCGCCGATCCCGGGGAGCTCGCGCCACTCGGCCGCGGTCACCGGGAACCCGTCCCGCGCGATCCGGTGCGCCGCTTCGTGGAGCTGGCGCGCCCGCCGGTAGTAGCCGAGACCGGACCAGAGGGCTAGCACCTCCTCGATCGGCGCGGCGGCGAGCACCGCCACGTCCGGGAAGCGCCGGAGGAAGCGCTCGTAGTAGGGGAGGGCGGTCTCGACCCGGGTCTGCTGGAGCATAACCTCCGAGAGCCAGACGCGGTAGGGCTCGGCGCTCCGCCGCCAGGGCAGCTCCCGGCGGTGCCGGTCGTACCAGGCGAGCAGGTCGTCCCGGGCGGCCATCCCGGCATTGTAAGGGTGCCCCGGGCGACTGTAAGCACGGACCTCGGAGTCGCCCTGGGCTCGGGAAAGCGGCCCGCCCGGGAGATGGCGAGCGCACCCGGTGGGACTGCGACCGGATCTCGGTGCCAGTATGGCGGCCGATATAAATAGCCGTGCCAAAGCGGCGGCCGACCGGGCGAAGCCCTGCCGCGCCGCGGCTAGACGACTGAGCTGGATTGGTGAATGATGCGCGACCGGAGGAGCGGGAAGCGGGAGGGGGAGGGCTCCGGTTTCGGGTTGGGTTTCAGGATCTACCCCTGTTCGCTAGGGGATGTCGGTAAGCTTTGAGGGAAGGGCGGAGATCCTGTCGGGGATCTCCATTTTAGTGGTGGGACTAGGTGGTAGGTGGAGCCTCCCCACTTCCCGTCGTTGTCTGCCTTACTGCTGTGCAACCCGTGTGCCAACCGGGTGATCCCCGGCCGGTCGCGGATCGCCTGTTGTCTCCTTATACGTCGCCGGCGGCGGATCCGTTTTCTTGGAGGGCGCCCGGCTTCCGGCTCCGAACCTCTGGATCGGCCTGGTACGATCCTGCCCATGCGCCCGCCTCCCCTCGGGGCGACCGATCAGCCGCCCGACCGAGCCCCGACCGAGCCCGCCGTCGTGGGCTGGAAGGAGTACGTCGCCCTGCCCGAGCTCGGCGTCGCTTCGATGAAGGCCAAGATCGACACCGGCGCCCGGACTTCCTCGCTCCACGTCGCCGCGATCCGCCGTCTCGACGGCACCGCGGATGGCCCGGCGGAGATTGAGGTCACCCTGGCGCCCGACCGCCGGCGACCGGAGCACCTGGTCCGGGCGCGGGTCCACCAGCTCGCCCGCATCCGGGTCACCGACTCCGGCGGCCACACCGAGCTTCGCCCGGTGATCGAGACCCTCCTCGTCCTCGGGCCGGTGACCAAGCGGATCCGCGTCACCCTGGCCGATCGCTCGAACATGCTCTTTCGTATGATCCTCGGCCGGAAGGCGATCGAGGGCGACTTCCAGGTCGACGTCTCGAGGAAGTACCTGCAACCCCTGCCGCCCCGATAGCTCTCCAGCCCCTCGCCGGAGACCCTCGACCGAGCCGATGCCCAAGATCGCCGTCCTCTCCCGCAACCCTCGGCTCTACTCGACCTCCCGATTGGTCGAGGCCGCCGAGGCCCGCGGCGCCGAGGCGGTGGTCATCGACCCGCTCCACTGCGTCGTCAACCTGTCCAAGAAGCGGCCCGAGATCGACTACCACGGCCGGATCATCAAGGACATAGAAGGCGTCATCCCCCGGATCGGGGCCTCGATCACCTTCTACGGCCTGGCCGTCCTCCGGCAGTTCGAGATGATGGGGGTGTTCGCCGCCAACGAGAGCCAGGCGGTCGCCCGCAGCCGGGACAAGCTCCGGAGCCTGCAGCTCTTCTCCCGCAGGGACATCGGCATCCCGCCGACCGCCTTCGCCCGGCGGCGCGAGGACCTCCGCGACGCGATCAAGCGGGTCGGCGGCACCCCGGTCGTGCTGAAGCTCCTCGAGGGCACGCAAGGGGTGGGCGTCATCCTGGCCGAGTCGCTCTCCTCCGCCGAATCGGTGCTCGACGCCATGCACTCGCTCAAGCAGAACATCCTGATCCAGGCTTTCATCCGGGAGTCCGCCGGCCAGGACATCCGGGCGATCGTCGTCGGCGACCGGGTGGTCGCCGCGATGCGCCGAAAAGCCGCAGCCGGCGAGTTCCGCTCGAACGTCCACCGCGGCGGCTCGACCGCCGCCGTGGAGCTCGAGCCGGCCTACGAGGCGACCGCCCTGGAGGCCGTCCACGCCCTCGGTCTCGCCATCGCCGGAGTCGACCTGCTGCCGTCGAACGACGGGCCGATGGTGATCGAGGTAAACAGCTCGCCGGGCTTGCGCGGCATCGAGGCCGCGACCGGCAAAGACGTGGCCGGTGCGATGATCGACTACGTCCTCGATCACCTCGGCCGCCCCGCCGGCTCGCGGAAGGCCCCCCGAGGGTGAGCCGGCCCTGGGAAGCGACCCGCTTCGCCGGCCGGGAGATCGCGCCCGGAGAGGCGGTCGAGCTCCGTCTGGCCGTCTCCGAGTCCTACACCGCCGAGCCCCTCGCCGTGCCGGTGACCGTCGTCCGCGGAGCCCGGCCGGGGCCGACCCTGTTCTTGACCGCCGCGGTCCACGGCGACGAGCTCAACGGTGTCGCCGTCATCCGCGACCTGCTGATCGATCAGGACTTCTCCGCGCTGGCCGGCACTCTCATCGCGGTGCCGGTGGTCAACGTTCCCGGGTTCCTCCATCAGAGCCGGACGCTGCCCGACAACCGGGACCTCAACCGCTCCTTCCCGGGCAGCCCGGCTGGGTCGTTCACCGCCCGGCTCGCCCACCGGATGTTCGAGGACGTGATCCGCCGGAGCGACTACGGGATCGACCTCCACACCGCCGGGGGCGACCGCGCGAACTACCCACACGTCCGGGCCGACCTCTCTGACCCACGGGCGGCGGAGCTGGCCGCCGCCTTCGGCGCCGCGGTGGTGATCCACGGCCGCGGGCCGGCCGGGGCGCTGCGGCGCGCGGCGGCCCAGGCGGGCGTGCCGGTCATCGTCTACGAGGCCGGGAGCTCACGGGTGTTCGAGCGCCGGTTCATCGATCTGGGGCTCGCCGGGGTGCTCAACGTCCTGCGCCACCTCGGAATGCTCGACGGCGGGCCGGGCCGCCCGCCGCCGCTTCGCCTCGAGGTCAAGAAGAGCACCTGGCTCCGGGCGAACGCCGGCGGTATCCTCGACCTGAAGGTCGCCCTCGGGGAAGCTGTCGCCCGCGGCCAGGTGCTCTCGGTCAACACCAATCCCTTCGGCCGCGAGCGCAGCCAGCTCATCTCGCCGGCCGGCGGGATCGTCATCGGGCTCACCCGCTCGCCGCTGGTCCACCCGGGGGACGCCATCTGCCACCTGGCCCGGCTCGGGAGTCGGGACGTAGCGCGGTGGCGCGAGCTGGTCACCCAGAACGGGGGCACGCCCCGAGGTGCTCAATGAAGAAACTGCTCGTCATCTTCTTGATCCTGGCCGCGCTCGCGGTCGCCGCCACGGTCGCGGGTATCCTGCTCTCGGACGGCGCCGGGCCCTCGTTGGGCGGGCCGACGGTGCTCGTCTGGCGGGTCGAGGGGCCGGTCCCCGAGCAGCGCCAGCCGGACTTCCTGGGGCTCTCCTCCCACTCTCGGACCGGCAGCGTCGCCGAGCTCTACCGCGGTTTCCGCGCGGCCCGGGAGGACGCGAGCGTCGAGGGCCTCGCCCTCTACATCCGCGACACCGGCTTCGGGCTGGCCAAGGCGCAGGAGTTCCGCCGCCAGCTCCGGGCGGTCGCCGCGAGCGGCAAGTTCGTCGAGTGCTACTTCGAGACCGTCGGCGAGGGCTCGAACGGCACTCTCGCCTACTACCTGGCGAGCGCCTGCGACCACATCTACCTGGCGCCGGCCGGAGCGGTCAATCTCCTCGGCCTCTACGCCGATGCGCTCTTCCTTCGCGGCACCCTCGAGAAGCTAAAGGTCGAGCCCGAGTTCCTCTCGATCGGCGAGTTCAAGAGCGCCGGCGAGATCTTCACCCGCACCGAGCACAGCCCGGCTGCCCGCGAGGCCATCGAGGCGGTCCTCGACGGCGAGCTTCGCCAGATCGTCGAGGCGGTCGCCGAAGCGCGCGGGCTCGCCCCCGAGGAGGTCGTCCGGCTGATCGACGTGGCGCCCCACACCGCGGAGCAGGCCCTCGCCGCCGGCCTGGTCGACGGGCTCCTCTACCCGGACGAGTTCCGCGACCGGGTCGAGGAGCTCGCGGGAGGCGAGCCGCGGCTCGTCCACCTCGACGCCTTCGGCCAGCGTGGACGCCTCTCCGGCCGCCGGATCGCGGTCGTCTTCGCCGCCGGTACGATCATCCGCGGCGCCGGCGGCCTGGAGCCCTGGACCGAGGAGCTGTTCGTCGGCTCGGACGACCTCTCCCGGCTCCTACGCGACCTCGCCGAGAACCGCTCGGTGGCGGCGGTGGTACTGCGCATCGACAGCCCCGGCGGCTCGGCGCTCGCCTCGGACCTGATCCTGCGGGAGGTCGAGCTCCTCTCCCAGGGCAAACCGGTCGTCGTCTCGATGTCCGACCTCGCGGCCTCGGGGGGCTACTACATCGCCGCCAAGGCCGACAAGATCGTGGCCGAGCCGGGCACCATCACCGGCTCGATCGGCGTCGTCATGGGGCGCTTCGCGACCTCCGAGCTCGAGCGCGAGCACCTCGGCGTAACCCGCGACCCGATCGCCCGTGGGGCCAATGCCGGGCTATGGTCCGACCCGGCGCCGCTCGCCGCCGAGGAGCGGGCGATCCTCGAAGCCCAGATGGCGGAGATCTACCGGAGCTTCGTCGGCCACGTGGCCGCGGGGCGGGAGATGACCCCGGAGGCGGTCGAACGGGTGGCCCGAGGGCGGGTCTGGCTGGGCAGCGACGCCGCCCGGCTCGGGCTGGTCGACGAGCTCGGCGGCATCGACCGGGCGGTCGAGCTCGCCGCCGAGGCCGCCGGCCTGCCGGCGGACCAGCCGGTGCGACTGGCCTACTACCCCGAGCCGAAGAGCTGGATCGAGGTGCTCCTCGACGCGCGCCGACCGCTCCTCCCGGCGACCCTTCGGCGCCTCGCCGTCGGCCTCGCGCCGGTGGTCCGCGGCGCCCTTCACGCGCCACCCGAGGTCCGCGAGCTGGCGGCGCCTTTCTGAGCCCTTCGGGCGCTCGCTGGCACGGCTCGTGCGTGCGGCGCGCGCCCTGCCGCCCGCTCGCTTGGTTGCCGCGTAAGTAATTGTCGTCACTGGGTTTATACAGATTCGACTTTTCCTCGAAAAAGGGCTTGCGCCCCTGTGGCGGTGTGGTACTATCGGTTCTCGTCCCCAAACGGGATTCCGAAGCCCAGCGGTTCCCCATTAAGGTGTAGAGGTTTTCCGCAGCCTGTGGAAAAGTTGTGGATGGTTTACCCTGTTCCTGACTCCTGAGCCGTGACGCAGAGCCACTGGGATCGACTCCAACAACGGCTGGCCGACCAGCTCGAGCCCGAGGAGTACTCCACCTGGTTCAAGCCGTTGCGGGTGCGCTCCGAAGGCCCCGAACGCCTGGTCCTGCTGGCCCCCGACTCCCGATTCCTCCACACCCTCGAGGAGAGCTACCGGCCCGCGGTCGACCGGGCCATCGCCGGGATCTCCGGCCCGTCGTTCGAGGTGCTGTTCTCGGTCGCGGACGACGAGGCCGAACGCCCCGGCCGCGAGGCGGATGTCGTCACCGGCTCGACCAGCTCCTTCGACCGCCGCTACAGCTTCGACACCTTCGTCATCGGCAAGTCCAACGAGTTCGCCCACGCCGCGGCCCAGGCGGTCGCCCAGAACCCGTCCCGCAGCTACAACCCGCTCTTCCTCTACGGCGGAGTCGGCCTCGGTAAGACCCACCTGCTCCACGCGATCGGCCACTGCATCCACCATCAGCACCCCGAGCTCAAGGTCATGTACCTGGCGGCCGAGCAGTTCGTCAACGAGCTCATCCACTCGATCCGGTTCGACCGCATGCCCGCTTTCCGCGAGCGCTACCGGACGATCGACGTGCTGCTGGTCGACGACATCCAGTTCCTGGCTAATAAGGAGCGGACCCAGGAGGAGTTCTTCCACACCTTCAATACCCTCTACACCGCCCAGCGGCAGATAATCCTCTCTTCGGACGCCTCGCCCCGCCAGATCCCGACCCTCGAGGAACGCCTCCGCAGCCGCTTCGAGTGGGGTCTCATCACCGACATTCAGCCCCCCGACCTCGAGACCAAGGTCGCGATCCTCCGCCGCAAGGCCGAGTGCGAGGGGACCGACCTGCCGCAAGGGGTCGCCTACTTCATCGCCCGTCAGGTGCGCTCGAACATCCGCGAGCTCGAAGGGCTCCTCAACCGGGTCGTCGCCTTTGCCTCGCTGACCGGCAAGCCGCTGTCACCCGAGCTCGCCAAGGAGACCCTCAAAGACATCCTGCCTCACGACGACCACCGGGGCTCGGCGGCCGAGATCATCAAGTCGGTCGCCCGCCACTACGGGTTGAAGGTCGTCGAGATCAAGAGCCGCAACAACTCCAAGCAGATCGCCTTCCCACGCCAGGTCGCCATGTACCTGTGCAAGAAGCTCACCGATCTCTCCTACCCCGAGATCGGCAAGCAGTTCAACAACAAGCACCACTCGACCGTCATGTACGCCGTCGACAAG
>DATKCC010000032.1:0-4254 GCA_035513375.1 Thermoanaerobaculia bacterium
GTGGTGGCCGCGGGGGACGAGGACGAAGAGGCCGTTGGGCATGCGCTCCGCCGCCGCCCGGCCGTAGCGGGGCGGGGTCACCGGGTCGAGCTCGCCGACGACGATCAGCACCGGGCGCTCGGTCGCCAGCGGCTGGTGGAAGTCCGCCGGGACCTCGGCCGTGGGCCAGACCCCGCAGGCCGCCTTCTGGGCGTCGGTCCGGAGGCCCCCCAGGGCGGTGCCGGCGTTGTGGAGCGCCGCTTCCTCGGCGGTGAAGCGCTACGTGTCCTCGGCGCAGGTCACCGACAGGTAGAGGCCGTTCGAGAAGTCGGTCTCGATGAGCACGCGGTAGGGGACCGTCCTCCTGAAGAAGGGCGCGAAGTCGTCGTAGATGCCGTAGTCGAGGAAGGCGAAGACGGCATCCTCGATGGTGCCGCACCAGAAGCCGTAGCGTCTCTCGAAGCGCTCCTCCCACGAGCCCTTGACCTCGTCGTAGCACTCGTCGACGAGGGCATAGAGGGGGTGATTCCCGCGGGCGTCGCGGGCGATACAGGGTGGCAAGCTTGCCAGGCAAGAGGAGGTCCTCCTGCCCGGCAAGGACGGGAAACGAGGCCGATGTCTTGCGCGTCGGCCCTTGTCAGGCCGAAAAGGTGGAGCCTTGCCCCCGCGGCGAGACCGCTTCTCGCGGTGCATGAGCTGTCGCTCTGGAACCGTGAGCTGTCCGAAAGAGACGCCGAGCTGTACGTCTAGCAACCCGTCGAGGACGGCCTTCCTCTGCGTCGGCGTCGAGTCGATGACCCGGATCCCGAAGGACGTCTCGTTGTTCCAGACCGACATACTGTTCCGCGAGGCCGACCCCGAGGGAGCCGGCGCCCGGAGCTTCCTGGTCGGATCGCCCGGGGCGAGACCGTGGTCGTCGGCTCTTCCCGCCTCGACGGCGGCGACGACGCCCTGATCGCCCTCCTGACCGCGGTGCCGTGATCGGCCTGCCGACTGCGGTGCCACTGACGGTGTTGCCGACGGCGGTGCCCTGATTCCCACAACCGGTTGTAGGGGCGGAGCTTGCCTCCGCCCG
The DNA here is from genome assembly GCA_035513375.1 of Thermoanaerobaculia bacterium. Lineage (GTDB taxonomy): Bacteria > Acidobacteriota > Thermoanaerobaculia > Multivoradales > DATKCC01 > DATKCC01. The sequence continues at coordinate 1,055 of DATKCC010000032.1, forward strand.
CGCTTGATCGACCACCCCCACCCCGGGAGGAGACAAGCTCCTCCCCTACAATCCGGGGTGGGACGATGACCTTCGAAAGCTTCTGGGACCGCTCCTACCGGGACGGCTCCTACCTCGAGCATTGGGAGGCGCCGGCGGTGCCCTCGGAGCTGGTGGAGCTGATCGCTTCGGGCGGGCTGCCCGCGGGGGCCACCGCCCTCGACGTCGGCTGCGGCTCCGGGCTCGAGGCGGTCTTCCTGGCGCGCGCGGGCCTCTCGGTGATCGGCGTCGACTCGAGCCGCCCGGCCCTGGAGCTCGCCCGCGAACGGGCGCAGGCCGCCGGGGTCGAGCTCGACCTCCGGCACGGGAGCGCCCTGGCCCTCCCGGTCGACCCCGGCTCGATCGACCTCGCCCTCGACCGCGGCTGCCTCCACTCGATCGACCGCGAGGACCGGCCGGCCTACGCCGCCGAGATCGCCCGCGTGCTCCGCCCCGGCGGGCGGCTCCTCCTCCGCGGCGCCCGCGACGACGACGAGGAGCAGGGCGTCCTCGGCTTCGACGGCGCCGAGCTCGACGCCCTCTTCCCCGCCCCGGCCTTCAGCCGCGGCCCGCTCCTCGCGGTCGAGCTCGAGGCCCGGGCCGGGAGCCTCCCCGGGAGCCTGGCCCTCCTGACGAAGCTCTCGTGACCGCTGGCCCGGCTGCGCCGGGCGGCAGGCGTCGCGCCGACTGGAGGTCGTAGGGGAGGAGCTTGCCTCCTCCCGGAGCCCGTCAAGGCTCGGTCTTGACGTATTCGTCATCCTCTTGACGTTAACGTCAAGTTGCCTGTATCCTGTCGTTCTCCCCGGGCACGACCGCACCCGCCCATGCCCCCAGCTCACGACACGCATCGCTTCTACTCGATCGCCGAGCTCGCCCGCGAGCTCGGGGTCACTGCGCGGGCGATCCGCTTCTACGAGGCCAAGGGGCTGCTCGAGCCCCAGCGCGCCGGCTCGACCCGGGTCTACACCTACCGCGACCGCGCGCGGCTGCTGATCATCCTGCGCGGCAAGCGCCTGGGCTTCTCCCTCGCTCAGGTCCAGCAGTACCTCGACCTCTACGACGCCGACCCGACCCGCCGCGAGCAGCTCGTGCACCTTCTGCGCGGCGCCCGCCGGCGGATCGACGACCTTGAGCAGCAGCGCCGGGACCTCGAGCTGACCCTGGACGAGCTGCGCGAGGTCGAGGAGCAGACCCTGGCCGCGATGCGCGAGGCGGGGATCGAGCCCCCGGAGCACGAGGCCGCGAACGCCGGGTATCCCAACCGATGGACGGAGGTGGAATCGCCATGAAGAACGTCGTCATCGCCGGCTACGCCCGGTCGCCGTTCACGCCCGCCAGGAAGGGGGAGCTCGCGAAGGTCCGGCCGGACGACCTCGCCGCCCAGGTCGTCCGCGGCCTGCTCGAGCGGGTCCCGGTCGCCCCGGAGGACCTCGAGGACCTGATCGTCGGCTGCGCCTTCCCCGAGGGCGAGCAGGGGTTCAACGTCGCCCGCATGATCGACTTCTTGGCCGACCTGCCGATCTCGGTCGCCGGCACCACCGTGAACCGCTTCTGCGGCTCCTCGATGCAGGCGATCCACATGGCCGCCGGCGCCATCCAGATGAACGCCGGCGAAGCCTTCCTCTGCGTCGGCGTCGAGTCGATGACCCGGATCCCGATGGGCGGCTTCAACCCGCTGCCGAACCCGGGCCTGTTCGAGCGCTACCCGCAGGCCTTCGCGTCGATGGGCGAGACCGCCGAGAACCTGGCGAAGCGCTACGCCATTCCGCGCCGGCGCCAGGAGGAGTTCGCGGTGGCGTCCCAGGCGAAGGCGGCCGCCGCCCAGGCGGCCGGCACGCTCGACGCCGAGATCGTCCCGATCGACTGGAACGGCAGCCGCGTCCTCCGCGACGGCTGCCCGCGCCCGGAGACGACCCTCGAGGCCCTGGCCGAGCTCAAGCTCGCCTTCGCCACCGAGGGCACGGTCACGGCCGGCACCTCCTCGCCGCTGACCGACGGCGCCTCGGCGACCCTGGTCTGCTCCGAGGAGTACGCCGAGAGGAAGGGCCTCCAGCCCCTGGCGCGGATCAAGGCGATCGCGGTCTCCGGCTGCGCGCCGGAGGTGATGGGCCTCGGGCCGGTGCTTTCGACCCGGAAAGCCCTCGAGCGCGCCGGCCTCGAGCTCGGAGAGATCGACGTGATCGAGCTCAACGAGGCCTTTTCGTCCCAGTCTCTCGCCGTCATCCAGGAGCTCGGCATGGACGAGAGCAGAATCAACCTCGACGGCGGCGCGATCGCCCTCGGCCACCCGCTGGGCGCGACCGGCGCCCGGATCACCGGCAAGGCGGCGGCGCTCCTCGCCCGCGAGGGCGGGCGCTACGCCCTCGCCACCCAGTGCATCGGCGGCGGCCAGGGGATCGCCACGGTGCTGGAGGCGGTCTGACCATGGCAACCCTGGAAGCTGCCGCCGCGCCGGCCCCGGCCGTCGCCGGAGCGCCCACGATCGCCAAGGTCGGCGTCCTCGGCGCCGGCGTCATGGGCTCCGGGATCGCCGCCCACGTCGCCAACGCCGGGGTGCCGGTGGTGCTCCTCGACATCGTCGCCGCAGGCGCCGAGGACCGGAGCGCGATCGCCCGCGGCGCGCTCGAGCGCCTGAAGAAAGCCAAGCCCGCCCCGTTCATGTCCGAGCGTGCCGCCCGCCTCATCACCCCCGGAAACCTCGAGGACGACCTCGGGCTCCTCGCCGATTGCGACTGGATCATCGAGGCGGTGGTCGAGAGGCTCGACGTCAAGCAGCAGGTCTACCGCCGGCTCGACGCCGTCCGCCGTCAGGGCTCGATCGTCTCCTCGAACACCTCGACCATCCCGCTCGAGAAGCTCGTCGAGGGCCTCCCGGAGTCCTTCGCTCGCGACTTCCTGGTCACCCACTTCTTCAACCCGCCGCGCTACATGCGGCTCCTCGAGCTGGTCGCCGGCGACCGGACCCGCCCGGAGGCTGTCCAGTCGGTCCGCGACTTCTGCGACCTCCGGCTGGGCAAGAGCGTCGTCGCCTGCAAGGACACGCCCGGCTTCATCGCCAACCGGATCGGCACCTTCTGGATCGAGGTCGCGACCCTGGAGGCGATCGCGGGCGGCCTGACGGTCGAGGAGGCGGACGCCGTCGCCGGCAAGCACATGGGCTTCCCCAAGACCGGCGTCTTCGG
>DATKCC010000033.1:0-2834 GCA_035513375.1 Thermoanaerobaculia bacterium
GCTCGACCAGCCGGTCGAAGAGCTCGCCGCTCTCATCGCCGACCGTCTTCACGGTGCCTAGGCCGGCGAGGAAGATCTTGTGGGCCGAGTCCATGACGTTCTCCTGGACTCGCTTGTACTGAGTGGTGACGGTAGCCATCTTCTCCCTCCTTGGAGCCCTCAGCGGGGCTCGGGGTGTCGTCGGTTTCGGATCTCAGGTCTCAGCCGCCGCGAGGCGGGTCGGAACCTGCGAGCCGGGGTCAATATACCGCAGTGCGGCAAAATAGTCAAGCCTTTCTTCCGCAGTGCGGCAAAACACTGACACGACTGGGTTTGGGAGAGTTGGAAGGGAGAGAGGATCTTGCCGCGCCGCGTCAGTCGCCGGCCCGATCGCCGGTCTGGCCGGCCTGCTCGAAGAGGGCTCGGAAGCGCGGGGAGAAGGCCCGGGCGACGGGCTCGACCGAGGGGTCGGTCCGGCGGCACTCCGCTGCGTCGCGGCGTGCCGCCTCGAGCATCTCGGGCTCCTGGCCGCCACCGGCGTGGTAGAGGGCGAAGGCGGCCGCCGCGCGGAGGAGCAGGGCGTGGGCGCGGGCGCGGGGCTCGCGCAGTCGGAGCGCGGGCGGCGCGTCGGCGTCGGCTGTCGGGAGGGCGCCTCCGAGAGCGGTGAAGACCGCTTCGGGCTCGCCCCGGAGCCAGGCCTCCGCCGCCTCGAGGAGCGCCTTCGGGGGGGCCTGCGCCGTGCCCCGCAGCTGGGCCATTTCGCGCTCGATGCGGCCGGAGATTCCGTCGAGCTCGGCGAGCGTCTGACGAGAGCCGGAGTCGGCGGTCTCCCTCAGGAGACCCTCCAGCGCGGCCCGACGGCGCCCTACGGCGGCCACTTCCGCGGCCAGCTCCGCGCTGGCGCCGAGCAGCTCCCGTGCCGCGCGGCGCACATCCGCGAGCCGCTCGACGGCACGGTCGCGCTCGTTGGCGACGGCCTGCTTGCGCAGGGCGGCCTCGCGGACGACCGCTTCGATCTGGGTGAGGGTTCCCCGGGCGAGGTCGGCGGCGCCGTCGGGTTCGCCTTCGCCCCGCCGGGCTTCGGCGAGCGCCCGCTCGGCGTCCTGGAGCAGGCCCCGAGCCTCCGCCAGCCGGGTCGCCAGCGAAGGCTCTCCGTCCTCCCAGGCCCGGGCGAGGTCCGGCTCCGATTCCGCGTCCGGGACGAGCTCCTCGGCGCCGGCCACGGCCCTCCTTGCCCGGGCGATCAGCTCGCCCGCTACGTCCTCGCGCAGCCGGGTCGCGGCTTCGGCCGCGAGGCGCTCCTCGCAAGCCGCCTTGCGCCCCCGAAGCAGGGCGTGCTCGTCGGCGAGCTTCTGGACCACCCCCTGGCGCTCCGACTCGGCGAGGGACTCGAGCGCCTCCCGGCAGGCCCCCCGCTCGGCGAGCGCGCGGCCGAGGTAGAAGTGGGGGAGGTAGGGCTTGAAGTGGAGCTGCAGGGGCAGGCGGTTGGCCTCCTCCGGCCGGCCGGCGACGGCCGTCCGCATGGCGCTCTCGACCTCCTCCCACTCCCCGGTTTCGGCTGCGGCGACCCCCTCCTTGTAGGCGTCCAGGAACGACTGCGCGGCAATGGGCGCGGCGAGGACCACCGCCGCAACGAGGCCGGCCATGGCGAAGCCGGGTCTTCCGCTCACCGCCACCACCCCGCTTCCTGGAAGTACTCCAAGGCCGCCAGCCGGTAGAAGTCGGTGGCGCACCGGGCGGCGCCGGCGGCCGTGACCTCCGCCTGGCAGGTCCGGGTCTCGAGGCTCACCGGGCTGGAGATCTCGACGGTGTAGACCCCGGGTGCCACCGCCAGCGCGAGCGGCGTGAAAGTCTCTTCGGGCAGGAGGAGCGCCCTTCCTTCGCCGTCGGTCACGCGCACCACCTCGCCCCACGGCACGGCGTCCATCACCAGCAGGCCTTCGGCCGGATCGAGCTCGGGAACCGGCTCGAGCGCTGGCTCGGCCACTGCGACCGAGCCGGAAGGCCGGTCGGAGAAGTGCCGGGCGCCGACCCAAGCGGCAGCGAGCACGAAGAGTCCCGCCGCCAGGAGCACTCCCGCGGCGACGGCGAGGCGACGGGCCTGCTCCGGCAGCGGCCCGCGGCGCCGCCGGCGGTCCCATGGCCGAGGGGCTCCGGCCGGAACCTCGATCTCCTGGGTCTCGTCAGCCTCAGCGGGCGCCGCCTCCCTCGAGGGCGCCGCCACCACCGCGGTCGGCGCGATGGCGGCCGCGCCGGAGGCGGACGGCTCGGCCGTCGGTCGCCGCGCCGCCGGCTGCACCGCTATCGGTGCGGTCGGCGGCTCCAGGGGAGCGCTGTCCGGTTCCCGGAGGCCGGCGAGGACCGAGGCCAGGGCCTCGGCGACCTCGGAGAAGCTCGGGTAGCGGCGATCGGGGTCTTTCTCGAGGCACCGCATGACGGCGGCGGCGACCTCGGGAGGGCAGCCGGGCCAGACCGAGCTGATCGGCTCGGGCGCTCGTTGCACCACCTGCCTGAGAAGCTCGGAGACGGTGGTGCCCGGGAAAGGGTGGACGTAGGTCAGCAGCTCGTAGGCGAGCACGCCGAAGGAGAAGATGTCGCTCCGGGCGTCCACGGGCTCGCCCTTGATCTGCTCGGGCGAGAGGTAGCCGGCGGTGCCCAGGATGCGCCCGCTCCGGGTGAGCTGAGTCTCGGCTCCCGAGAGCTTGGCGATCCCGAAGTCGAGGATCTTGACCCGGTCGTCATCGAGCACTCGGACGTTCGAGGGTTTGACGTCGCGGTGGAGGATCCCCTTCTTGTGGGCGTACTCGAGGGCCCGGGCGAGCTGGAGGAGGTACCCCAGCCGGATGTCCTCCCGG
>DATKCC010000034.1:0-5490 GCA_035513375.1 Thermoanaerobaculia bacterium
GACGTTGAGGACCTGGCGGACATCCCTCTGAATGTAGGTCGTCGCGTAATCGGCCAGCCAGCGGCCGGCGTCGAGACCGCGGTCGTAGATCCGCGGATAGGCGCCGGTCCAGACCTGCGTCCACAGGTCGGCCGGCAGCTCGCCGAAGCGGGCGAGCTCGTCGAGGCTCGGTGGCAGCAGGTAGAGGATGGCGATGCGGCCGGCGAGGCTCTGGGTGATGGCTTCGGTGAGGCCGAAGTGCTGCGAGCCGATGAGGATGAAGCGCCCGGGGTCGGGCCGCTCGTCGACCTCCTCCTGGAGGTAGCTGAAGAGCTCCGGCACGCGCTGTACCTCGTCGAAGATCGCCCCGCCGGCGTACTCTCTCAAGAAGCCCCGCGGATCCTCGCTGGCGTAGGCGCGGGTATCGAGGGGCTCCAGGGAGATGTAGGGCTTCTCGGGGAAGGCATGGCGGCAGAGAGTCGTCTTCCCGGACTGGCGGGGCCCGGTGACCGCCACCACCGGGAGGCTCGCAGCCAGCTCCAAGAGCGGCTCCTGGAGGGTGCGTCGGATGACCACGCACGAATTGTAGGTGGAATTTTCAACTCATGCAACAGGGCCTGGATGCTCGACTCGGCCCGTCGGGCCTCCAGGGCTTCAGTCGCGCCGGGGGGGCTCGGAGCGCCCGATCGCGAGCTCGATCGGCTGCCCGTAGACCCGCTCAGGCCGGCGCCGCGGCCGGCGCGGCGCCGCGTAGGAGCTCGAGCACCTGCCCGATGTCGACCGGCTTGACCAGGTGGCGGTCGATGCCGGCCTCGCGGGAGCGCTCCTTGTGGCGCTCGCCGCCGAAGCCGGAGATGGCGACGAGCAGGGGCCGGGCGGCCAGGCGCTCGCGGATCTCCCGGGCGACGGCGTAGCCGTCGAGGTCGGGCAGGTCGAGGTCGAGCAGGATGACGTCGGGCGGCTGGCGCCGCGCGAGGTCGAGGGCCTCCAGCCCGCCGTAAGCCGCCGCCGTCTCGTACCCCGACAGGGCCAGGAGCTCGACGAGGCCGTCGGCGAGCTCGCGCTGGTCGTCGACCACCAGCACCCGCAAGGGGCTCGGGGCCCCCGCCTTCCCGTCCCCGACCGCGCGCTCCCCGGCCGCCTCCGGCTGGCGAGCGGCGAGGAGCTCCTCGGCCACCGCCGGCAAGCGGAGGGTGAACGTGCTGCCGCGGCCCGGCCCGCGGCTCGCGGCGGCGACGTCGCCGCCGTGGAGGAGGGCGAGCCGCCGGACGAGGGTCAGCCCGAGCCCCAGGCCGCCCCGCAGCCGCCCCTCGATCTGGCCGAGCTGGCGGAAGGGCTCGAAGATGGTGTCGAGCTCGGCCTGTTCCAGGCCGATGCCGGTATCGCGCACCCGCACCACCGCCTCGTTCTCCTCGCGCTCGACGCTCACCCAGATCCGTCCGTCCGGCGGCGTGTACTTGACCGCGTTGCCCAGCAGGTTGGTCAGGATCTGGTGTAGCCGGGCCGGGTCCGCCGCCACCGGGATCGCCCGAGGCGGCATGGTGAGCGAGATCCTCGGTTTGCGGTCGTCCGGAAGGATCTCGCGGTGCTCCTCGACGGCCCGTTCGAGCGCCTCGGTCAAGGAGACGACCTCGGGCCGGAGGGCAAGCTTGCCGCGGGAGATCCGCGAGATGTCGAGCAGGTCGTCGAGCAGCCGGGCGAGGTAGTCGACCTGGCGGCGCATCATGGCGACGATGGCGCGGCGGCGCTGCGGGTCGTCGCGGCGGTGCTGGAGCTCGAGCCCGGTCGCCAGAGCAGCGAGCGGGTTGCGGAGCTCGTGCCCGAGGACGGCGAGGAAGTCGTCCTTCTGCACCTCGGAGCGCCGGATCTCGGTGAGGTCGGTGGCCATGGTGACGAAGGCCTCGCGGTGGTCGGTCAAGCGCCCGAGAGAGGAGGTCCGGACGCGCCAGGTGCGGGTCTCGCCGCCGCGGGTGCGGACCTCGACCTCCCGGCCCTCGCCGACGGCGGCCAGCAGGTCCCGCGCCGCCTCGCCCGCGCCGTCCTCGCCCGCGACCAGGCGTCCCCAGGCCTCGAGGTCCGGGATCTCCTCCGGCCGGTAGCCGGTGATCTCCTCGACCGTGCGGCTGACCTCGATGACCTCGCCGTCCTCGCCGAACATCAGGATCGGGATCGGGGCCTCGACGATGGCCTCGCGGAACTGGCGCAGGCGCTCGTTGCGGGCCTCCTGCTCCCCGAGGAGGGAGCCCGCGGCCTCGCGCAGCCGGAGCGCGTTCCAGACGATCAGGCCGCCGATCAGGAAGACCGTGGCGACGGCGACGATCGCGCTCCCCAGGGCGCCCGGGAAGTAGCCTCGACCCTCGCCCCAGACCCGGAAGGCGCCGAGGAGGAGAACGAGGACGACGGTCACCGGCAGCAACCGGCGGACCGAGGCGCCGCCGGCCGTGGGGTCCGCCGCGAGGCGCATGACACCGACCTCCGGCCGGGCGAAGAGGAGGCCGAGCGCGGCCGCGAGTGCCGCGATCAGGCTGGGGAGCGAGACCGTGGCGAGGGGCGAGACGGCGCTGAAGATCCCGTGGAGGCCGTAGAGATATCCGGTCAGGCCGACCCCCGCGATACCGAGGGCGAGCAGAGAGAGGATCTGAGCGGAGAGGAGCTCCCGCCGGCGGCCGAGGGCGAGCAGGGCCAGGGCGAGAGCGCCGAGGATCAGACCGGCCGCGGTCAGGGACGCCGTTCGGCCGGCGGACAGGGCCTGCCAGGCGGCGAACCGCCCGGTCAGGACCAGGTCGACCCCGGTGGCGGCCTCGAGGAGCCCGCCCAGGCCGAGGCCGAGCGCCGCCGCGGCGGGGGCAGCAGCGGCCCGCCGCGGCCAGCGCCGCCGCCAGCCCGGGGCGACCAGGGCGATGCCGGCGCCGAGGAGCAGGAGCGCCAAGGCGACGCTCGGCGGGAAGCCGTCGCCGGCGGCGAGCCAGGAGCCGAGACCCGGAGAGTCGAGGGTCCAACCGGCGAGGGCGACGGCGCCGATGGCAGCGGCCAGGAGGCCCGCGAGCACCGAGGCTCGCCGGGCGTGGTGGGATGGGCGGTGACTACGACGCATCGGAGGCCAGGGCTCCCGTGGGGCAGTCGATCATAGCTCACCTGCTATGAGTCGAGCTCTCCGCACCGTCTCGGCGGAGGGGCCTCAGCGGTGGCGCCTCGGCCGGCGGGCCGGAGCGGCTCAGGGCGCGAGCAGGAGCTTACCGGAGGTCTTCCGGCCTTCGAGCAGGCGGTGGGCCTGGGCCGCTTCGGCGAGGGGGAGGATGCGGTCGACGTGGACCCGGAGTCGGCCGTCGGCGTGCCAGCCGAAGACCTGGGCGGCGCGCGTGAGCATCTCGGAGCGGTCGCGGGCGTAGTCGAAGAGCGAGGCGCTGGTCAGGGTGCGGCTGCCGAGGAGCTGCCGCGGCCGGACGGGCGAGGGCTCGCCGCTCGCCTGGCCGAAAAGGATGACGTGGCCGCGGACCCGGGTGGCGGCGACGCTCCCCTCGAAGGTCGTCCGGCCGACGCCGTCGATCGCGAGGTCGACGCCGGCGCCGCCGGTCAGGCGCTCGGCCGCCTCGACGAAGTCCTCCTCGGTGTAGCGGACGACGTGATCGGCGCCGGCCGCGCGCGCCCGCTCCGCCTTCTCCTCCGTCGAGCAGGTGCCGATCACCCGCGCGCCGGCGAGCTTCGCCATCTGGACCGCGAGCAGGCCGACGCCGCCGGCCGCGGCGTGGATCAAGACGGTGTCGCCCGGACCGAGCGGGCGGATGGTCTGGGTCAGATAGTGGGCGGTCATCCCCTGGAGAGGGAGCGCCGCCCCGGCCTCGAAGCCGACCCCGTCGGGCAGCGGCACCAGGCGCTCGGCGCGGTGGACGACCGCCTCGGCGTAGGCGCCCGAGGCGTCCCAGAAGGCGACCCGGTCCCCGGGGGCGACCCCGGTCACTTCCGGCCCGACCGCCTCGACCACCCCCGAGCCCTCGCCCCCCGGCACCGCCGGCAGCCCGCCCGGCACCGGGTAGTAGCCGGTCCGGCGGTAGACGTCGATGAAGTTGACGCCGGCGAAGCGCACCCCGACCCGTGCCTCCCCCGCCCCCGGCTCGGGGACCGGCACCTCCTCGAGCCGCAGCTCCTCGGGCCCGCCGTGCTCGTGGAATCGGATCGCCTTCATCGGCTCGGCCTCCCGACGGTGAGCTTACCGCCTCCGCCGTCCACCGAGCCTTGACGGCGGAGCGGCTCTCGGAGTATCTTTTCGGTATGAAACTGAAGACGTCGATCACACTGAACGAGGCGACAATCCACGCGATCGAAGAGCTCGCCGGTCCGGGCGCCAACCGGTCCCGGGTCATCGAGCGGGCGGTGATCGAGTACCTCGAGCGCCGCCGCCGGGAGCTTCGGGACCGCAAGGACCTCGAGATCCTCAACCGCAACGCGGAGCGGCTGAACCGCGAGGTCGAGGACGTCCTGGCCTACCAGGCGGAGCCTTGAGGCGAGGCGACCTCTACCGCGTGCGCCGCCCGGGGCGCGACGACCCCAGGAGGAGCCGGGTCTTCGTCGTGGTCAGCCGGGAAGCCCTCATCGAGTCGGCGTTCTCGACGGTGATCTGCGCGCCGGTGTTCAGCCGGCACGACGGCCTGGCCACCCAGGTCGAGGTCGGCCCGCAGGACGGGCTGAAGCATGCCTCGGCCATCCACTGCGATGCGCTGGTCAGCCTGCCGAAGTCCGCCCTCACCGACTTCGTGGGCTCGTTCGCGCCCGGCCGCACCCGGGAGCTGGACCGGGCGTTACGGATCGCTCTCGCCGTCGAGTAGGCTGCGCGGCGCCATGCCCCACCGCCACGAGTTCACCGAGCTAGAGCACTTCGCGGTCGATCCGCGCTCGGTGCGGCTGCTCGACGAGGAGTTCTGCCGCGAGCGGCAGGTGGTGGTGCTGGGGGCCGTCGAGCGTGACGGGGCGGAGCCGGTCACGGTCGGCATGGTCGCGCCGCGGCGGCGGTCGGTGGTCAGGGAGGTCTCGGCCCGGCTGGGGCGGGAGGTGCGGGCGGTCCGGCTCAACGCCTTCGAGGTCGGCCGGGCGCTCGACCGGGGCTGGGGGCTTCCGGACCCGGCGGCCGAGCGGACGGTCCTCACCCTGTCGCCGGTCGCCGAGCTCGCCTTCCACGCCGACGCCGACGCGCCGCGCCTGGTCGACGAGCTCCTGGGGCTCGGCGTCCAGATCGGGGCGAGCGACGTCCACATCGAGAGCTACGCGCACGACGTCGACGTGCGCTTCCGGGTCGACGGGGTGCTGCGGCAGGTGGCGACGCCGCTCTCGCTCGGCAACGTCGGCGCCGTCGTCGCCCGGCTGAAGGTCCTCTCGGACCTCGACATCGCCGAGCGCCGCCGCGCCCAGGACGGCCGCATCCGGGCGCTGTGGAAGGACTCCCGGGGCGAGCGGCCGATCGACTTCCGGCTGTCGATCGTCCCCGGACCGGCCGGCGAGGACGCGGTCTTGCGGATC
>DATKCC010000035.1:0-3313 GCA_035513375.1 Thermoanaerobaculia bacterium
TCCCGCCCTCGCCCTGGTCAACTTCCCTGCCAACCCCGGCGGCTACTCGCCCACGGCGGGTGAGCGGCGCGAGCTCGTCGAGTCCCTCGCGCGGGTCGCCGAGGAGCGGCCGCTGGTCGTCCTCTGCGACGACGCCTATGCAGGCCTGGTCTACGAGGAGGAGATCCCGTCCCGGTCGCTCTTCTGGGATCTCCAGGGCCGCCACCCGAACCTGGTGCCGGTCAAGATCGACGGTGCGACCAAGGAGCTCGCATTCTTCGGCGGTCGGGTGGGCTTCCTCACCTTTCCGTTCGAGCCCGGGTCGGCCGTCGCGGCGGCCCTCGAGAGCAAGGTCAAGTGCCTGCTCCGCGCGAGCGTCGGCTCGCCGGTCGCGACGAGCCAGGTGCTCGCCCTGCACGCGTTGGAGAGCGGGCGGGCCGCGGCGGAGGTGGAGGCGGTCCGCCGGCTCCTGGCGGGGCGCTACCGGGCGCTCCGGGAGGCCCTCGGCGCGTGCGATCCGGCCCTCCTCCGCCCGCTGCCGTTCAACTCCGGCTGCTTCGCCCTGGTCGCCCTCGGCAACCGGGCCCGCGCCGCGGGCCTGTCTGCCGACCGGATCCGCCGCCACCTCCTCGAGGCCGAGGATACGGGTCTGGTCGCGGTCGGCGAAGAGCACCTCCGGATCGCCCATTGCTCGGTCGCCGAGGAGGATCTCCCCGAGCTCGTCCGCCGCCTCGAGCGGGGCGTCGCGGCGCTGGCGCCCGCCTGAGCGGGGGTCAGGCGTCGACGAGCGGCTCGGGGGAGCGCTCGCCGGCCTCGGCTGAGACCACCTCGCGCAGGAGCTCCGGGTCGACGGGCTTGGTCAAATGGCGGTCGAACCCCGCAGTCATCGCCCGGCGGATCGACTCCTCGTCGCCCAACCCGGTCAAGGCGATCAGCTGGAGCGAGGCACCTCGCGGCTCCCGGCGCAGAGTCTCGGCCACCCGGTAGCCGTCGAGCTCGCCGGGGAGGCTGATGTCGCAGATCACCAGGTCGGGGCGGACGCGGGCGGCGAGCTTCAGGCCCTCGGTTCCGTCGCCGGCGACCTCTACCTCGTGGCCGAAGAGGTGGAGGAGGTCGCGAAGGCCCTCGGCCGAGTCCAGGTGGTCGTCGATCACCAGAATCCGCCGGCCCGCCGCCGGGCCCGCTCGCGACGGACGCTCGGCTTCGGACGCGGACGCGGGCGCCTCGCGCGAGGGGAGGCGCACTGTGAGCTCGGCGCCCCGGCCGCGCCCCGGGCTGGCCGCCAGGATCTCACCGCCGTGGGCATCGACCAGGCCCTTGGCGATCGGCAGTCCGAGCCCCAGGCCGCCCGCCGCTCGTTCGACCGCGTCCTCGGTCTGAGCGAACGGCTCGAAGATCCGCTCGAGGTCCGCCGGATCGATCCCCAGGCCGCTGTCCCGGACGCTGATGGCGGCCCTGCCCGAATGCGGCTCCTCGACCGCCCGCACCCGGACCTCGCCACCGGGCTCGGTGAACTTGACGGCGTTCGACAGCAGGTTGTAGACCACCTGGGTGAGCCGCGTCGGGTCGCCGTCCACCCAGAGCGGCCCGGCCGGCGTCTCGATCTCGAGGGTGAGCCCCGCCTGCTCGATCCGCGCCCGCTCGGCCTCGGCGACCTCGCGGACCAGGCGCGCGAGGTCGAGCCGTTCCAGGCGCAGCGGGAGCTTGCCGCGCTCGATCCGGGAGACGTCGAGGAGGTCGTCCACCAGGCGCGCCATGTGCCCCATCTGCCGCTGGACGATGCCGCGCATCCGGTCCTCGCGCCGGGGGTCTTCGCCCTGCTGGCGCTGCAGGACCTCGAGCGCGGTCGAGACCGAGGCCAGCGGGTTGCGGAGCTCGTGACCGAGCATCGCCAGGAACCGGTCCTTGGCGGCGCTCGCGGCCTGGGCCTCGGCCTTCGCGGCCTCGAGCTCGGCGGTGCGCTCGGCGACCGCCGCCTCGAACCTCCGGGCCCGCTGCGCCGCCTGCTCGCCGTACCGGCTCGTCAGGGCGAGGACGAGGGCCAGGGCGACGCTGACCGCGAGCACGGCCTCGGCGAAGCCGGTCTGCTCCTCGACCACGAGCGAGCGGGTCGGGGCCACCTCCAGGCTCCAGTCGGCGCCCCCTGGCGCCACGAGCGCCCGCCTGCGGACCCAGGTCGTCTCGGCGAAGTCCCCGGCCTGGAAGACCGGCCGGGCGCCGGCGAGGATTCGCAGATCGTGCCGCGGAGCGACCGTCTCGGCGATCCCCGAGAACGCGCCGCTCGCGGAGTAGAGCCCCGAGAGGGTCGCCGGATGGCCGTCGGCGGCGGTGATTGGTACCAGGACCCGGAAGCTCGCGTCGCCGACGTCCGCCGAGAAGGGACCGGCGACCTGGCTCTCGCCCGTCTGGTGGGCGCGACCGACCGCCTCGCCCAGGAGGGCGAGCCCCAAGGGGCTCGGGCGGGAGACCCGCGGCGACGCGCCCGGCCGGGTGCCCAGGAGGCGGACCTCGCCGTCCGGCCCGTGCCACTCGACGGCCCGAAGCGACGGATGGGTTTCGAATGTCCACTGGATGTCCCGCTGGAGGTCGGCCAGTGAGCGCGGCGGGCCGCCCGGCCCTGGCGGCCGAAGGTCGGCGACCGCCTCGCTCAGCATTTCGAGACGGTGCTCGATCTCGCTCCCCGCGCCCCGCGCTGCGAGGTCCAGCCGCTGATCGACCTCGAGCGCCTCCTGGCGCCGCAAGGTCTGCCAGACCGCGATCCCGGCGAGGAGTACCGTGGCACCGAGGAGGAAGGGGATCCAGACGGCGAGTGCCCGGCGGCGCTCCCACCAGTGGGAAAGGGTCAGACAAGCGACCCCGAGGCCCAGGATCGCGAGGCCCACCCAGGGGGTGAGCACGCGGAAGATCAGCAGGCCGCCCCCGACGAGGATCGACGCGACGCCGACCAACCAGGGTACCGATGGAGTGAGGCTCGAGAGCCGGCGGACGACGGACATGGGATGAGGCCCAGCCTGGGCCGGAGGCCCCGGGGAGGCAACCCTCAGTCTGTCACATCGCGGGTCGGTCGCCCGCGAGCTCGCGCTCGAAGAAATCCGCCGTCGCCCGGAACACCCGCAGCCAGCTCTCGTGGCGCAGGAAACCGTGGACCTCGTCCGGCAGGACCAGAGCCTCATGGCGGATGCCGGCGTCACGGAGGCGCTGGACGAGGTCGGTGGTCTGGGCGAACAGGACGTTGCGGTCGTCGTCGCCGTGGACGAGCAGGATCGGCGAGCTCCAGGTCGTCAGGTCGGCGACCGGCGAGGAGGAGTAGGCGGTGTCCATCATCTCCTCGGTG
>DATKCC010000036.1:0-5772 GCA_035513375.1 Thermoanaerobaculia bacterium
TCCAGGCGATCAACGCCGGCCTGCCGCCGCTCGCGGTCGAGGAGGAGGTGCTGCGGTTCCTCTACCAACGCGGGGTCGCGACCGCCGACCGGGCGCTCGGCCGCCTGTTCGCCGACCTCGACGAGCTCGGCCTGCTCGACGGCATGCTGGTCGTCGTCACCAGCGACCACGGCGAGGCGTTCTTCGAGCACGGCCAGCTCCTGCACACGACCGTCCACGAGGAGGTCCTCCGGGTCCCGCTCTTCGTCCACTGGCCGGGCGGCGAGCGGGCGGGCGAGCGGCGGAGCGTACCGACGGCTTCGATCGATCTCGCGCCGACCCTGCTCGCGGCCGTGGGGCTCGAGCACGAAGGGCTGCCGGGCCGCGACCTGGCGGCGCTCGCCGGCGATCCCGGCGGCCGGCGGGCGCTGGTCGCGGGAACGCTCTACAAGGCGGTGATCGCGCACCCCTGGAAGGCGATCTTCTCGCTCGACCGGCCCGTCGAGCCGGCGCTCTACCACCTCGGCCGCGACCCGGGCGAGCTCCACGACCTCGCCATTCAGCACCCCGAGGTCCTGGCCCGCCTGCGTGACATGGCGATCGGCCACGTCGTCGCGAGCCGCGAGCTCACCTTGCCGGAGGGGCACCCGGACCGGCCCACCCTGACTCCGGAGGAGCGCCGGCGGTTGGAGGCCCTGGGATACCTCCAGTGACCGGCGCTGAACTTGCAAGGGGGGTGCACGTATATGAGATCACCCGGCTTCGTCTCGGCGACGAAGGCCGGGGCAGAGGCGAGAGCGTGGAGACCCTGACCGAGCCCGGTGTCGAAGAGCTCGAGGAGATCGCCGCTGACCGCGCGAGCCCGTCGGCCGGTCCGATCCCTCCGCCGGAGCCGCGGCCTCCGCGGGGGCGGCGGCGGTTCCGAGCCCTCCCCTGGAAGACCCGGGTGATCCTCGCGCTCGTCGGGGCCGCCCTCCTGATCCTGGGCGTCGCCGGCCTCTTCCTCCCCTTCCTCCAGGGCATCCTCTTCCTGGTGCTCGCTGCGGCGGTGCTGTCGCTCGCGAGCGAACGGGTCTACGGCTGGCTCCGGGACCTGGCGAGCGAGCGCTGGCCTGGCCTCTGGCTAAGGGTCGAGCGCTTCCGCACGCGGGTGCTGTGGAAGTTCCGGCGGTAGATCCGGGGGGGAGGGCACCCCCACCCGACCCGCATTTGGCGAGGGCTCCCGCGCCCTCCTTCAGCGGCCGGGCTGGTCACCCCAGAGCAGCTTGTGGAGCTGGAGCTGGAAGCGCACCGGCAGGCGGTCGCGGAGGATCCACTCGGCCAGCTCCTGGGGCGCGAGCTCACCGGCGACCGGCGAGAAGAGGACCGGGCAGCGCTCGGCGAGCCGGCGCTCCTCGACTACCCGCCGCGCCCAGAGATAGTCCGCCTCGCCGGCGATCACGAGCTTCACCTCGTCGGTCGGCCGCAGCAGGTCGAGGTTCTCCCAGCGGTTGGCTTCGGCCTCGCCGCTCCCGGGGCACTTGACGTCGACGATCCGGCGCACCCGCGGGTCGACCTCCGAGACATCGAGACCGCCGCCGGTCTCGAGGAGCACCTCGTAACCGCGGTCGCAGAGCTCCGCCAGGAGAGGCAAGGTCCCAGGCTGGAGCAAGGGCTCGCCGCCGGTGACCTCGACCAGCGAGCAGCCGTAGCCCGCCACCTCCGCCACGACCTCTTCACGGCTGCGCCACTCGCCGCCGTGGAAGGCGTACTCGGTGTCGCACCAGCGGCAGCGCATCTGGCATCCGGTCAGGCGCACGAACACGCAGGGCCGGCCGGCGAAAGTCGACTCGCCCTGGATCGAGTGGAAGATCTCGGTCACCCGCAGGCGCCCGGCAGCCGGGGGCGCGCGCCGCGGATCGGCCGAGCGGCTAGCGGCAGGCGGCTGGGCCGAAGGCTCGGGAGGAGCGGCCGCCGGCCGGGTCATGGCGCCTCCTCCTCGTAGACCGCGCACGAGCTCGGCGTCTCCCAGACCTCGACGCGCTCGACCCGCACCCGGGAGCCGCCGCCGGGGGTCGAGCCCGCGGCCAGGCGGCGGGCCACCTCCCGGTAGAGGTGCACGGCGAGGAGCTCGGCGGTGGTGTTGGTCCGGTCGAAAGGCGGGATCTCGTTGATCACCCGGTGGTCGAAGGGGCCGGCGACCTCGGTGACGATGGCTTTGAGGTCGGCGAAGTCGATGACCATGCCGAGGGCGTCGAGCTCGCGCGCGGAGACGTGGACCCGCACCCGGTAGTTGTGGCCATGGAGGTTCTGGCAGCCGCGGGTGTGCCCGCGGATGGCGTGCGCGGCGGCGAACTCGAAGTCTTTGAAGACGGTGAACTTGATGGGCATGACGGCCTCGGGCGCTTCACCCCTGCCGCTGCAGGTACTCGACCGTCGGCGGCAGGGCCTCGGCGAGGGGCCTGGGGCGCCAGTCGAGCTCCCGGCGGGCGCGGGTGTCGTCGAAGGCCCAGTGGCGGGCGAGGCTCCGGAGCTGCTCCGGGGGGAGCGGCGGCCGTTTGCCGGCGAGGCGGAAGAGGGGCGCCGTGGCCGCGGTCGCGAAGCGGGCGAGCCCGATCGGCAGGTCGAGCCGCGGAGGCCTGACCCCGCCGAGCGCCGCCACCCGGGCGGCGAGCTCCCGCACCGTCACGACGTCGCCCGCCAGGAGGTAGTCCCGCCCCGGCGGCAGCCCCGGCGCCCGCTCCATCACCCTGACGATGCCGTCGACCAGATCGTCGAGGAAGACCCAGCTCGTTCGCTTCCCACCCCCGACGAGGGCCGGGAAGCGCTCTTTCAATATGCCTCGGAGGAGCCAGTTCGCGCCCTGCTTCTTTCCCGGCGGGCCGTAGACCAGGCTCGGGTAGACCGTGTGGACGCGCAAGCCACGGCCGGCCCAGGCGCGGATCGCCCGCTCGGCCTCGTGCTTGGTCAGGCTGTAGGCAGAGGGGAAGGGCTCCAGGGGCGCCGACTCCTCGGTCGCGGGGGTGCCGTCGGCCGGGCTGCCCCCGAAGTAGGCGATCGACGACACCGACAGGAACCGCCCGACGCCGAGCCTGTGGGCGAGAGCCGACACGGCCTCGCTACCGCCGACGTTGACCTGCCGCATCCGCTCGAGGGGCGCCCCGGGATCGAGCTCGGCCGCCAGGTGGACCACCCAGTCGGCCCCCGACATCGCCTCGCGCATCGTGGTCCGGTGGCTTTCGGGGTCGGTGATGTCCCCTGGGAAGGTCGCCACCCCGAGCTCGTCGAGCGCCGCCGTAGGACTCGTCGCGCGGACCAGGGCCCGGAGCTCGTGCGCCTCCCCGTCTCGGTCGGCCAGGCGGCGGACGAGGGCGGAGCCGATGTAGCCGGTCGCGCCGGTCAGGAAGATCCTCATCGTGACGGGATTCTAGCCGCAGGTCCCCACTGGTGAGCGGGGCTCCGGCGGGCGCGCCCCCGGGCGCAAGAAATCTGGTCCACCCCTTGCAATGTTGTGAGGTAGGACGCCGGGCTTTCAGGGAGTTGGCCCGGTCTCGGGGCTCGCGCCCCGACCTTCTCCAAAAGCTCCCTCTCCTCCCCCCGCGTCGGCTCCCTCCACGGCGCGGGGTTTTTTCGTGCCGCACGCTGCCAAGAGGCCCACCGCGGCGCTCGGCTCCTCGAGCCGGCGCCGCGGCGACGGCCGAGGCGCTCCTCCCGCGGCTCGAGGAGGCGCGGTCCGCGGGCAGAGTACGGGTCGCTTTCCGCCCGCTGTCCCGGGTCGGGGGAGGCCGGAGCACTGTGGGAGTGAGCGCGGCGGCAGCGTCGCCGATCGGCCGTCCCGTGGGAGGCCTCCGATCCGGGGTGTCTCGGCAAAGGGTATGGCGGAGCACTGTGGGGATGAAGGCGGCAGGCTCCCGGCATGAAGCCGGTGTGCCCTGGGCGCCTCGAAGGAGGATCTCCCATGCTTTCCCCCCTCTCGTTCCGGCTCGGTCGGCGGCTCGTCCTGTCCCTCGTGATCGCCGCACTCCTGGCCACCCTGGCCACCCCCCTCCACGCCAGCCCTGCACCGGGAGCGGCCTTCACCGAGCCCCTCTCTGGGTTGATCGACTGGGTCCAGGATTTGCTCCTGCGCCTGGGTTCGTCGCCGGTCGCAGGCGCTGACGGGCCTGAGGCGCCGACTGCGGTGTTCCTCCCGGAGGGCGGTTGCATGGATCCGGACGGTCAGCCGACGTCCTGCCCTAACCCGCAGGGCTCGCACCCGAGGTTCGAGCGGCTCTCGCCTGCCCCTGACCGGGGAAGCGGCCCGCGCACCCGCTGACCGGAGGCGCAGCGCGGCTCCGGTCGCCGCACGGCGACGATCTCGGAGCGGTGTCTCGCCGCGACGGGCTTCCGGCACCTACGAGGGAGAGGAAGGGATACGTGCATGGATGATTCCCACCTAACCCTCGAGCTGCTGCAGTCCATCCATCGGGGCGAGCGCAATCCAGGGGACCTCGTCCCGGTGGCGATGGCTCATCTCTTCGAGCTCTGCCCTCACTGCCGACGGGTCTTCGAGGACTGGCGGCGCGAGCTGGGCGAGGGCGTGGCGGACGCCTCCCTCGCCCAGTACGATCCCGCCTTCGATCGGCTACGGGCCTTCGTTCGCGGAGGCGACCCCGGCGACGGCGAGCCGCCAGGCCCCGGCCCGGCCGACCCGCCACCGACGGGCGGCTTGCGGCTTGAGGAAGCGGTAGCTCGCAGGCAGGCGGCGGAGCTCCTGGCTCTCCCGGCCCGCGAGCGCACCGAGCGCCTGCGACGAGACCCCGCGCACTACTCGGGACCGGTCCTCGCAGGCCTCCTGCTAGAAGAAGCGCGAGGGCGCATCCCGGCGCGCCCGGGCGAGGCGTACACCGTGGCCGGCCTGGCCAGGGCCGTTCTACAGCACGGCGAGCCGACGCCTTACGCCTGCGAGCTCTACTCCCGAGCTCTGGCGCACCAGGCCAACGCCTTGCGCGTCCAGGGCGACCTGCGGCGCTCCGATGAGCTCTTCGAGGTAGCCCGATTCCTGCTCAAGTCACAGGGCGGAGGGCAACGCCTGGCCGGCGCCGAGCTCGACAGCTTCGAAGGGTCGCTGCGCCGTGCCCAGCGCCGCTTCGACGAGGCTCAGGAGCTCCTCTCGCGGGCGGTGATGGTCTATGCGCTGGAAGGGCTGAGCGTCCAGGTGGCACGAACGATGTTGAAGCTGGGCATGACCTACCGGGAGATGGGTGAGCCTGAGCGTGCCGTCGAGATCACCGCCCAGGCGGCCGAGCTCATCCAGCAGGCCGACGATCCACGCCTCGCGCTCTCCGCCCGGCACAACCTCGCCTACGTGCTTCACGAAGCCGGCCGGTCCGGCGAGGCGAAGCGGCTCCTAGATGAGAGCGCCGCGCTCTACGAACGGTATGGCGATCTCTCGACCCAGCTCCGTCGCCTCTGGCTCGAGGCGGATCTCGCGAAGGCTTCCGGGGAGCTCGAGGCCGCGGAGGACGCCTACCGGACGGTTCGCGACGGCTTCCTCGCCCAGGGAATCGGCTACGACGCCGCCCTGGCCGCCCTGGATCTGGCGCTGCTCTATGCCGAGCAGCGGCGGACGGCCGACCTCAAGCGCCTGGTCGAGGAGATCGTGCCGATCTTCGAGGCCGAGGACGTCCACCGCGAGGCGGCCACCGCCCTCATGCTGTTCCAGGACGCCGTCCGCGCGGAGCGGGTCACGCTGGCCTACGTAGTCGAGCTCGCGGGCTATCTCGAGCGCGCCCGCCACGACCCGACCCTCGCCTTCCAGATCCCGACCTGAGC
>DATKCC010000037.1:0-9996 GCA_035513375.1 Thermoanaerobaculia bacterium
AAGAGCGCGCCCAAGCCCTGCGCCGCGTAGCCGCCGGCCTTGTCCAGGCCCTCGCCGGTCGCCGCGTACCAGGCGATCTCGTCCTCCATCATGGGCGCGATCCGCACCCGCGACTCCTCGACAGCGGTGCGGGCGCAGTCACCCGACTCCGCAAGGGCGGTCCCGGCTCCGCCCGCCAGGGCGATCCCGGTCACCACCGTGTGCTCACGCCCGGAAAGGCGCCCCAGCATCGCCCGCGCCTCCGCTTCGTCCGCTGGCTTGCCCAGGATCTCGCCGTCGAGGACGACTGAGGTATCCGCCGCCAAGATGAGCTCGCCCGCTCCGCGGCGCGCGGCCGCCTTCTCCGCCGCGAGTCGGCGCACGTAGGCGCGCGCCTCCTCCCCGACCCGCGGCGTCTCGTCGAGGTCCACCGGTCGAACTGCGAACCGCACCCCGAGCCCCCACAGGAGGTCCCGGCGCCGGGGGGAAGCCGAAGCGAGGATCAGGGTAGGACGGGGAGGCATGCGGCCAAGGAGGCTAGCACGCACCGCCGGCCACGACCGACACTGCGTGCCGCAGATCGTAGGAGCGGAGCTTGTCTCCGCCCCCGCGCCGCCAGGCTGGGAGCCGTATCATCCCTCCGAGAACGGACACCCCAGCCAGGGTCACCGGTGCGTCACGGGTAGTACCCGGTCATTGTCTTCGCTTCGAGGTCGGGGCGCCGCACGCGGAGGTCCACCTTGCGGAAGGCACCGCTGGTGTCGGCCGTGGCGGACTGGTAGGCGATCAGGTACTGGGACCGGAGCTCCTCCTCGACCTGGGAGTAGATCCCCGCCAGGGCGTCGGTCGAGTCGATGAAGAAGCTCCGACCGCCGGTCTCCTCGGCGATCCGCGATAGCTTCCTGCGATCCTCGCCCTTGGGTAGGCTGAGGCCCACGGCATAGATCGTGACCCCGGCGCGGTGGGCGTACTCCAAAGCGTTCTCGAATGCGAACCGGGAGGACTCGTCCTTGCCGTCGGAGAGCACCAGTAGCGCCTTCTGCCCCTTGATGCCGTTGAAGTAATAGAGCGAAAAAATCGTGCTGTCCCAAAGCGCCGTCCCGCGCTCGGCCTTCAGACCGGCGAGGCCGCCCGCCAGGGTTGCGACGTCGTTGGTGAACTGGACGGCGAGGTTCGGCCGGTCGTTGAAGGTCACGACCGCAGCGCGGTCCTTGGGCCGGAGGATCTGCTGAAAGAACTGGAGCGCCGCCTCCCGTGCCGGCCCGAGGCTCTGGCTCTCACCCATCGAGGCCGAGACGTCGAGCAGGATGCCGGCGTGGATCGGCAGGTCCCGGACCTGCTCGAAGCGGAGGATCTCCTGTTCCTGCTCCCCTTCGAGCACCCGGAACTCCTCGCGGGTGAGCCCCTGGACCGGCCGGCCGGCCCGGTCGAGCACCGTGGTATAGAGCTCGACGAACTGGACGTCGAGCTCCTCCATGTAGGCCGGCGCGTTGATGAACACGGTGTCCTCGGTCGAGTTGCCGTCGTCGAGATAGGCCACCGCCCTCACGAAGGCCATCCGGCCGCGGAGCTCCTCGGGCAGGACGATGGGTTGGACCCAGGGCTCGCCGTAGAGGGTGGCTATCCGGGTCTCGTCGAGGTAGAGCTCCACCCGCTCTATGTCCTCCCCGTCCGGGACCTCGAGCTCGACCCGGGCGCGGAAGCTGTCCTCGTAGGTCCGGTCCCGGCGCGGCTCGAGCAGCCAGGCCCGGAAGCGGGTGCCGCCGGCGTTGATCAGCACCTCGTCGCTCACGAGCTCGCGGCCCGCGGCGTCGTAGCCGATCGCGCGGACGGTGTGCGTGCGCGGCAGGTCGCCGAGGTCGAACTCGACCGTGAACGGGGGCCGGCCGTCGGTGAACACGGTCTGGCCGTTGAGCGCGAACGCCACCTTCTGGACCTCGCCGGTGACCAGGGCGTCGAACCGCACCATCCTGGTCAGGAGCTCGCCTCGGGGCTGCACCAGCTTGAGCGAGGACTCACCCTCCGCGAGCAGCGCGTTGGCCTCGGCAAGGAGCCGGGCGGTCGTCGAGTCCATGGGTTCGAGAGCCGGCGGCGGGCCGTCGGCGCGGGGTACCACGATCGCGCGTTCGGCGCGGAAGAACCTGCCGGAGTTCAGGTCCTCGACCTTGACCAGCAGCGTGTACTCCTCTTCGGGGCGCAGCGCCCTCTCGAAGACCAGCGGGATCGTTCCGCCGCGGACCTGGCTCGCGGGAAAGTCGAACTTGTACCGGAAGCTCTCGAACAGCTCCCCCTGGCGCAGGACCTCTCCATTGAGAACCAGGTTGTAGGAGCCGGCGCCGCCGAGCTCCGCCTGCCCCACGGCGTCTGCCGCCACCACGATCAACCCCTGGGTCACGGTGCGACTCTGGCGCCGGCCCGGGAAGGTGACCTCGAGCTCGGCGTCGAAGGTCGCGGCGCCGGCCGGGACCTGGGTCGAGTAGGCGTCGAAGGTCGCCACCCACTCGCCGGAGGGCTCCTCGCGAGCGGACTCCATCTGGGCGAGGAGCGAATCGAAGCCCATGGTGCCCTGGCGCAGGGCCCAGGCGATGGCGGCGGCGAGCTTGTCGCCGTTCGGACAGGAGAGGGCGATCTGCTGGAGGTCTACCGCACCCCTTCGGCCCATGCTTCCCCACGGATCGGACAGCACCCCGAGCCCATCGGCCGGATGGAACAAGCGGAAGGGGCCGGCGCCGTGACGGCGGTAGAAGACCAGCACCAGCTCATGGCCCACCGCCCAGCTCCGCTCGTAGTACCAGACCTCGACCGGGTAGAGCCGCCCGGGGCAGGTGCCCTCGAACATCGCGGCCGGCGGCCCGTTGATCATCAGCATCCGCCCACGGTCGTCGAGCTCCCCCTGGAATTCGGCCTCCACGCGGGCTGCCACCTCCTCCCACTGGTCGCGAAGCTCGTTGCGCGGGGTCGAAGGGTCCGGGTCCCGGATGCGCCAGAACAGCACGATGAAGGCGTCGCGCTGGTAGTCGGCCTCGAGCTTGAGAAACGCATCCCGCTCCTCGTCGGTCATCAGCACCTCGACCGATTTCAGGAACTGGCGGTACTGCTCGGGCAGGGCCTCAGGCACCGGGGTCTTCTTGGCCCCGAGGGGCGCGCTGAGGAGCGAGCCCAGGAGGAAGAGACCGGCCAGGGCGAAGGCCGCCAGCGTCCTCCCGGGGGGACGAGCTGGCGGGTGCCCGGCGTCGTGCGGCACGGATCGACTCACGGCGAGGATTCTCCACGGGGGCAGCGCCAGAGCGCGGGAAGCCCCGACAGGCGGTACAACTCGGCGCGCGGCGACCGGATTCCGGCGGGCATCTCCGGTTAGCTCCTTGCCAAACTCATGCCCTCCCGTCCCCTTCGGCCTCCCC
The DNA here is from genome assembly GCA_035513375.1 of Thermoanaerobaculia bacterium. Lineage (GTDB taxonomy): Bacteria > Acidobacteriota > Thermoanaerobaculia > Multivoradales > DATKCC01 > DATKCC01. Next base: position 3,381 of record DATKCC010000037.1, read on the forward strand.
CCCCCTCACGCCCCGCCCAGGACCACTGCGCATTCACCCTTCAGCCCGCCTCGGCTCTCGAGCTCCGCCAGCACCTCCGACAGCGGCCCCCGCACCACCTCCTCGTGGAGCTTGGTGAGCTCCCGGCCGACCGCGGCCGGGCGGTCGCCCAGGACCTCCAGCGCGTCGGCCAGGCTCGCCACCAGCCGATGGGGGGACTCGAAGACGACCAGGGTGTGGTCGAGGGTCGCGAAGCGCTCGTAGAAGGCCCGGCGCTTGCCCCGCTTCGGCGGCGGGAAGCCGCAGAAGGTTACGGGATGGGGCGGGAGCCCAGAGACGACCAGGACCGCGAGCAGGGCCGACGGGCCCGGAACCGGCTCCACCCGGAGCCCCCGGGAGAGGGCTTCGCGGACCAACAGGTACCCGGGATCGGAGACCAGCGGTGTTCCGGCGTCGCTCACCAGGGCCACCGTGCCTCCGCCCTCGAGAGCCGCCAGCAGGCGGGGGAGGCGCTGGCGCTCGTTGTGCTCGTGCAGGGAGACCAGCGGCCGCTTGACCCCCAGGCGCGAGAGCAGGAGCCCGGTTCGCCGGGTGTCCTCACAGGCGACCAGATCGGCCTCCTCGAAGGCCCGGCGTGCCCGTGGGGAGAGGTCCTCCAGGTTGCCGATCGGCGTGGCGACCACCAACAGCCGGCCGGCGCCCCTGCGCCCCTTCGGGTCGTCGGGCATGGGAGACCGATGCTACCATCGCCGGCGAATGGCCGCCCGGCGAACCTCCGGCCCCGCGAGGGCGGTCGTGGTCTCTTCCGCGCTCCTGCTAACGGCCCTCGTCATCCCGGGCCTCGCACCGGCGCAGGAAGCGCCCGTCCCCGGCCCCGACGCGGCGGGCGAGAGCGCCCTCGCGCTCCGGGACCGGATCCTCGCTGTCGTCGACGAGGACCCGATCCTGTCGTCGGACGTCGACCGGTCGATCGTCCTCGGCCTGGTCGAGCCCCTGGCGGGGCAGAGCGACCGGGCCCTCCGGCGCCGGGTCCTCGAATCCCTGATCGACCAGCGGGTGCGGCTCCATGAGGTGACCCGCTTCGGCATCGAGCAGGTGCCGGTCGAGGCGATCGAGGAACAGGTGGCAGCGATCCGGTCCCGGTTCTCTAGCGACCAGGAGCTCGAGGCGCGCCTCGCCGAGGTGGGGCTCGACCTCGAGGGGCTCCGCCAGCTCGTGACTCGCCAGCTCGCGGTCTGGATCTACTTCGAAGAGTTTCTCGGCCCGCGGATCTTCGTCTCGCTCGAGGAGATTCGGCAGTATTACGAGGAGACCGTGGCGCCGGAGCTCCGGGGCGCTGGCTCGCCGGTGCCGCCGATCGAGGAGGTCCGCGAGGAGATCCGGGAGCTCCTCAAGCAGCAACGGCTCAACCAGGCGATCGAGGAGCGCACCGAGGAGCTCCGCCGCGAGGCGGACATCCTCAACTTCTTCGACAGCGAGCACGAGGCCCTGCCGCCGGTGGTCCTGGAGATCGATTCGTAGGGTGGGCCTTGGGCCACCGGAACTTCGCTGAAACCTCCGCGGATCGCCTCGGCCTTGACCGGTGGGCCAAGGCCCACCCTACCGGGGTTCGCTGCCTCCGGCGACCCGTCGGGCGGGCGCTACGGTGCTTCTATCTCCGGATAGAGCTCGGCGTACTGCGCCCGGCTGGACAGCACCTTGCGCAGATACGCCCGGGTTTGGGCGAAGCCGGTCTTCGAGTAGTACTCGGGGAGCTCCCGGCTGAAGCAGTAGGCCTGCCAGAGCTGAGCCTGGGCCGGGCCAGCGTTGTAGGCGGCCAGCGCCCGGTGGACAGAGCCGTCGAGCTCACCCTCGAGCTCGGCCAGATAGGCGGCGCCCAGGGCGATCGCGATCCGGGGCTCGTAGAGGTCGGAGGGCTGGATCGCCCCCAGGCCGACCTCGGCCGCCAGGCGTCGGGCGGTCAGCCAGACGAACTGCGTCAGCCCCCGCGCCGAGGCCGGGGAGAGCGCTCGGGGATCGAACCGGCTCTCCTCGCGGATCACTGCGGCCAGCAGGTGGGGGTCGGTCCCGAACCGCCGGGCCTCCCCCGCGATGCGGTCGCGCCAGGGAAGCGGGAAGAGCAGGCTCCGGACCTCCCGCGGTTGGACCGGCTCCGGTACCCGCCGGGTCAGCGGCCGGGCGAAGGCATCGGCCAGGAGGATCGCCTCCCGGGCCCGGAGGGCGTCGAGCAGCAGCCGGCTTCCGGTGTAGGCGAGCGCAGGGTCGTCGGCGGGGAAGTGCCGGCCGACCGCCGAGGCCCCGTCCTCCACCCGCCCGAGCGCCAGCAGCATCTCGGGGGCCTGGTCGAGCTCCCGCTCCCAGAGCGGCCACAGGCGGACCGGTGCCGGGACCAGGCGGTAGAAGCGGGCGGTCGCGGCGGCGGCCGCGTGGCGCTCGGCGAGCGCCCGCCGCGAAGCCCGGCCCTCGAGCGACCCCTCGCCGAGGAGGAGCCAGGCCGCCAGGAGCCCTTCGGAGGTTCCGGTGGCCGCTCGGCTGCGAGCCTCCCGCGCAGCGGCAGCGGCAAGCGGTGGGGAGGAGAAGCGGACGCGAGCGTCCATCGCCAGTGGGTGGTAGGGATCCTCGAGCGCTGCCGCGAGATACTCCGCCACCGCCCGGGCAGCGGTCTCGCGGTCCTCGACTCCGGCTTTCCCCAGCCGCAGCTCGGCGAGCCGTCCCCGCCAGTAGCTCACCTCGAGCCGAGCGTCCCGGTCGAGGCGCTCGGCCGCGGCGAGCCAGCCTTCGGCCCGGTCGAGGCGGCCCCGAACGAGGTCCGAGACCGCGAGGAACAGGTGCGCTCGGGAGGCGTACTCCCGGGCTTCGGGCATCCGCATGAGGATGCCGAGCAGGTGGAGGGCGGGCGCTTCGCGGCCGCCGCGCCACTCCAGTCTCAGCGCCGACAGTACGGCCGGTCCGGCGAGCTCGCCCTGGCGGTCGGTCAGGAAGGTGCGCCGGAAGGCGGCGTCGGCGCCGGTCCAGTCCCCGGCGAGCTCCAGGCTCCGGGCCTGCTGGTAGAGGACGCGCGCCCGCTCTGCGAGATCCCGGGTTCTCGGCGCCAGCTCGGCGAACCGGTCCGCCGCGACGGCGAACTGGTCGCGCCAGAAGTACCCGCGGGCGAGCGCGTAGAGGGCGTCGAGCTCCCGGTCGCTCCGCACTGTCCGGCCGCTGCCGAGCCGCGGCGCCGCGCGTTCGAGATAGAGGATCGAGAGATCGAACTGGCGGTGCTGGTGGAAGGTGAGGCCCACCAGGAGCTCGGCGTCGCAGCCGTGCTCGGCCAGGCTCGGGCCCAGGTCCCGGTCCCGCCGCAGGAGCTCGTCGAAGCGTTCGGCGGCGAGGCGCGCCGGGTCGTCGTCGCGCCCGCCCTCGAGCAGGTTGCAGAGGATCTGACCGGCCGCGAGGTGGTCGCCTCGCCGGTCGGCGCAGAGGGCCCCGACTACCCTGAGCAGCCGCCGCTCGCGCTCCGGAAGCGGTCGGCGCTCTACCCCGGTCAGGATCCGGCAGTCGCCGCCGCCGGCGATCGCCCGGGCGAAGAGCTCGGCGGCCGGGCCGAGGAGGCCTGGGGGGACGGCGGGGTGCACGACGGAGGCGATCAGCCCGGCCGCGACCTCGGGGTGCCGCGCTCGCTCCTGCGCCAGGGCCAGGCGGTAGCGGACGTACGGCTGGAGCGCCGGCGCCTCCGAGAGTGCGTCGGCGAAGGCCTCCTCCGCCTGGTCGAGCTGCCCGAGCTCCTCGTGGAGCCGGCCCCGAAGGTAGCTCGCCCCGACCTCCGCCGCCACCTCCGGGCGCTCGGCGAGGATCACTTCGACCGCCTCGAGCGCCGCCCGCGGCGATCCCGCCACCTGGTGCTCGACGAGCGGGACCCGGACGTCCGCAGCCGGCACGGCCAGCAGCACGGCGAAGAGCCAGCTCACGGCACCGCTCTTCCGTCGCAAGGTGTCGTTCTGGAAACGAGGGGGCTCTCGCGCAAGCAGGTCAGTCCAGGTCGGGGCCGGGAACGCGCTCCACGGTGGCGCCCAGACTCTGCAATTTCCCTTCCATTCCCTCGTAGCCCCGGTCGAGGTGGTAGATCCGGTGGATCAGGGTCTCGCCCCGGGCCGCGAGGGCGGCAAGCACCAGGCAGGCCGAGGCCCGGAGATCGGTCGCCATGACGTGGGCTCCGGTGAGCGCGGTCGGGCCGTGGACGCGCGCGGTGCCCCCCCGGACCTCGATCACCGCCCCCAGGCGGGAGAGCTCCGGAACGTGCTGGAATCGGTTCTCGAACACGGTCTCAGAGACGACGGCTACCCCGCGAGCCTGGGTCATCAGGGCCAGGTACTGGGCCTGGAGGTCGGTCGGGAAGCGGGGGTGGGGCGCCGTCTCGACGTCGGCCGAACGCAGCTCCGCCCCCGCGGCCGCGACGCGCACCCGCTGCTCGCCGGTTTCGACCGCGGCCCCCACCTCGGCCAACTTTTCCAGCAGCGGCGCCAGATCGGCAGGCTCGGCCTCCTCCAGGGTGACGTCACCGCCGGTCAGGGCGGCGCCGATCAGGTAGGTTCCGCCCTCGATCCGGTCCGGGATGATCTTGTGCCGGGCTCCGCCGAGGCGATCGACGCCGTGGACCGTGATGGTCTCGGTTCCGGCGCCCTCGATCCGGCCTCCCATCGCGGAGAGCAGCCGGGCCAGGTCGGAGATCTCCGGCTCCCGGGCGCAGTTCTGGAGGACCGACGTCCCTTCGGCGAGGACCGCCGCCATCAGCACGTTCTCGGTGCCGGTGACGGTCGGCAGGGCGAACCGGAAGCGGCCACCCCGGAGCCGCCCTGCGAGGCCCGGCACGCTCGCCTCGACGTAACCACCCTCGACGCGCACCTCGGCGCCCAGCGCGGTCAAGCCCGCGAGGTGCTGGTCGATCGGACGCACCCCGATGGCGCAGCCGCCGGGGAGCGAGACCCGGGCCCGTCCCCGGCCGGCGAGGAGGGGGCCCAGCGACAGGACGCCCGCCCGCATGGTCTTGACCAGCTCGTACGGGGCCTCCCGGGGTGAGGCCGTCTGCGGCGTGAGCAGCAGCGTGCCGCGGTCCCCTTCCTCGGTGGTCACGCCCAGGTGGTCGAGCAGCCGGCACATCGTACGGATGTCGCGCACCCTTGGCATCCGCGAGAGCTCGACCGGCTCGGTCGCGAGCAGGCAGGCGGCGAGGGCGGGCAGGGCGGCGTTCTTGGCGCCGCTCGCCCGGACCCGGCCGCGGAGGACCACCGGGCCTTCGATGCGGAATCGATCCATGTTTAACGAGGCTCCGGCTCAGACCACGAAGCAAGTCCTCCGGCGACTCGCCGGCACCTTAGCCTTCCCCCCGCCCACGATGGGCGGTCGTGCCTACGCTGGGAAGCTGGGCTTTTCCAGACCGCTGGATTGACTGGATCACCCCCCTCTCCCTCGATCCCTCTCCCACCCTCAGGGCACCGCGCAGCGAAGCTGCGTGGTCGGGAAAGGGACGCCTGAACCCGTCCCTCGTGCTCCCAAACTTGACTTCATTGGCACAGATTTCATTGGCCCTGGTGGACCTGGCGTCGCTCCAGCACGACCACTCGCGGGATTCCCGCGAGGTCGGGTACGGCTCGCTCGACCCTCCAGCCGTGGCGCGCCGCGAGGGCCCGCAGCGGCTCGAGCTGCCCCTGCCCGATCTCCAGCACCATCGGTGCCCGCTCGGGCAGGGCGCCGAAACGTTCGAGCAGCAGTGATGCGATCCCCGTGCCGGCGGCCCCGGGAATCCCCTCAGACGGGCCCGGGGGCGAGAACAGGGCCTCCGGCGGCTCGAAATCCCGCACCTCCGGCGAGAGCGCGGCGGCCTCCTCGAGGGCGATGTAGGGCGGGTTCGAGACCACCAGATCGAAGGCTTCGAGCCGGAGGGCCGAGCCGAGGTCGGCGGCGACCAGGGCGAACCGGCCGGCCGGGGCGCCCCGGCCGCTGCGGCGGCCGAGGAGATCGAACCGCTGAGCGTTCTCGCGGGCGACCGCCAGCGCCGCCGGCGAGAGGTCCGCCGCCACCAACTGCCACCGTGGCCGCTCGAGGGCGAGGGTCACCGCGATCGCGCCGGAGCCGGTGCCCAGGTCGAGCACCCGGGTGTCCGGGACCAGACGACCCTCGCGCTCGAGCGCGAGGGCCACCTCGACCAGATGCTCGGTCTCCGGCCGCGGCACCAGCACCCGGGGGTCGACCCGGAACGGGCGGCCGAAGAACTCTCGCTCGCCGGTGAGGTAGGCCACGGGCTCGCCGGCGAGACGCCGGGCGAGGAGCGCGCGGAAGGCCCGCTCGGCCGCCGGCGCCACCGCGTCGCCGTCGCGGGCGAGCACCTGGGCCTCGGAGCGCCCGAGGACCCGGCCGAGGAGCAGATGGGCCTCCCGCGGGGGCGGCCCGAAGGGGGCGGCGGCAAGGGCCGCTCTGGCCTCCGCGAGAAGGGAGCCGACGCTGGCCACCGGTTCTAGTGGGTCAGGAGGTCCACGATCGCGGGCCGACCGTCAGCGGATGGGCGCCGAAGAGACCACCCCACGGGGCGAGATCGGATCAACTGGCCCTGGCCTCCGCCTGCAGCCGGCGCGCCTGGAAGTGATCGGCGAGGGGCTCGAGC
>DATKCC010000038.1:0-6404 GCA_035513375.1 Thermoanaerobaculia bacterium
CGACCTCTCGAAGACCACCCTCTACGCGCCGATCTCCGGGCGCGTGGTCGAGCTCAATGCCGAGGAGGGCGAGGTGGTGGTCTCGGGGATGATGAACAACCCGGCGACCAGGATCGCCACTGTGGCCGACCTCGCGGAGCTCCTGGCCAAGCTCGACGTGGACGAGAACGAGATCGTGCGCCTGGCGGTCGGCCAGCCGGTCGCTGTCCGGGTGGACGCCATCCCGGAGCGCAGCTACCGGGGGCGGGTGGTCAAGGTCGGGAGCTCGGGCTCGACCCGCGCCGGCCAGGGCGACGTGACCTTTTTCGAGGTCGACGTCCTGCTCGAGAACGCCGACGAGCGGCTCCGGCCCGGCATGTCCGTTCGGGCCGACGTCGAGGTCGCCTCCGGCGAGGCGGCCCTGGTGGTGCCGATCCAGGCGGTGGTGGAGCGGGAGGCCGGGGAGACCGTGGACGGCGAGCCGGTCGAGGTGGTGTTCGTGGTCATGAACGGGACCGCCCACTGCCGGCCGGTCGAGACCGGTCTCTCGACGGTGACCCAGGTCGAGATCACCGTCGGGCTCGAGGAGGGCGAGCGGGTCGTCACCGGCCCCTTTAGGACGCTGCGGGACCTCGAGGACGGCGACGCCGTCCGGGAGGTCGAGGAAGACCAGGGCGAGGACGGCGACCGGGACGAGGGCGAGGAGGACTGATGCCCTTGATCGAGCTCCACGATGTCCGCAAGCTCTACCGCATGGGCACCGAGGAGGTCCACGCCCTCGACGGCGTCGACCTCACGGTCGAGCGCGGTGAGTACCTGGCGGTGATGGGCGTCTCCGGGAGCGGCAAGTCGACCCTGATGAACCTCCTCGGGTGCCTCGACACCCCGACCTCCGGGCGGTATCTGCTCAACGGCACCGCCGTCGAGACCCTGGACGACGCCGAGCTCGCCGCGATCCGAAACCGGGAGATCGGGTTCGTCTTTCAGACCTTCAACCTGCTGCCCCGGACGACCGCGCTCGGCAATGTCGAGCTACCGCTGATCTACTCCGGCATGGCGCGCCGGGAGCGGCGGGAGCGGGCGAAGGAGGCCCTGGTCGAGGTCGGCCTCGGCGACCGGATGGACCACCAGCCGAACGAGCTCTCGGGGGGCCAACGCCAGCGAGTGGCGATCGCCCGGGCGCTGGTCAACCGCCCTTCGATCCTGCTCGCCGACGAGCCGACCGGCAACCTCGACAGCGCCACCTCGATCGAGATCATGGAGCTCTTCGACCGGCTCCATCAGGACGGCAACACGGTGATCCTGGTCACCCACGAGGCCGAGATCGCCGACCACGCCCACCGCCAGGTCGTCCTGCGCGACGGCCGAGTGCTCTCCGACGAACCGACGGCGCTGGCCGGAGCGGCGCCGAGCGGGGCCGGCGGCTGAGGCCCCAGCCGTGGTCATCCTCGAGAACTTCCGGATCGCCTTCTCGGCCCTGCGGGCGAACAAGCTGCGCTCGATCCTCACCTCGCTCGGGATCATCATCGGCGTGGCCGGTGTGATCGCGGTCGTGGCGATCGTCCAGGGCCTCCAGCACAGCGTGAGCAGCCAGCTCGAGGCGATCGGCTCGACCTACGTTCAGATCGTGCCCCGGCAGGGGTTCTCGCAGCCGGGCCAGGTGGTGCGCCGGGTCGAGCTCACCTGGGCCGACGGCCTGGCGCTGAAGGAGCGCTTCCCGGAGATCGAGCGCATCACCCCGGTCATCTTCGGCCAGAGCGTGGTGCGCTCCGGTCAGATCCGCCACCAGCCGTTTGCGGTCCTCGGGGTCACCGACGACTATCAGGAGGTCGCGGCCCACTTCGTCGAGCGCGGTCGCTTCCTGTCGCCGATCGACCTGCGCAATCGCCGCAAGGTCGCGGTGGTGGGGGAGACGATCGTCGAGGAGCTCGGCCTGGGCCCCGAGCCGATCGGTGAGGAGATCTACGTCGGCTCGATCCCCGCGACGGTCGTAGGGGTGATGGAGGGCCTCGGCCGGAGCTTCGGCTTCGATCAGGACGACCTGGTCTTCGTGCCGTTCGACACCGCCCTCACGCTGTTCGGCCGGGAGGCCGCCGATCAGGTGCAGCTCCGGATCCAGCTCGGCGAGACCTCGAGAGTCCCGGCCTTCAAGGAGGCCGCGACCGAGCTCCTGCGCCGCCGGCACGCCCTCGGAGCCGACGACTCGGACGACTTCCAGATCCAGACCCAGGACGAGATCCTCGAGAGCACCAACGCCATCCTCGCCGGCGTTACCGGCGTGGTCGGCGGGGTGGTCGGGATCGCCCTGCTCGTCGGCGGCATCGGCATCGCCAACATCATGCTGGTTTCGGTCACCGAGCGCACCCGGGAGATCGGCATCCGCAAGGCGGTGGGTGCGAGGAAGCGCGACGTCCTGGTGCAGTTCCTGATCGAGGCGGTGACCCTGGCCCTGGTCGGGGGGGGATTGGGGATCGCGGCCGGTTACGGCGTCGGCGCCCTGGTCATCGCGCTGCTCCCGATCGACCTGCCGCCGGCGCACGTGCCGATGTGGGCGATCGCCCTCGCCACCGGCTTCTCGGCCCTGGTCGGCATCGTCTCCGGCATCTACCCGGCCGGCAAGGCCGCGGCCCTCGACCCGATCGAGGCGCTACGTTACGAGTGATAAGATCCGCCGCCCCTCCCTCGCCGGGGTGGCGGAACGGTAGACGCAGGGGACTCAAAATCCCCCGTCCGCAAGGGCGTGTGGGTTCGAATCCCACCTCCGGCACTTCAGCGGGCCACCCCGCGATCCCCTCGATCCCCGTCCCACCCTCGGCTCAGGGCCGCGAAGGGCCAGCAAGCTCCGTGCCATCTTGACACGGGACCCCCTCCGGGTGTATAAGTTCATACGCTGAGCGTGGTTATGTTCCTCCTGAACCTCAGTTTACAGATCCCTCGACAATCCGCGTGACTTGACCAAGGAGTCGGCAACGTGTCTTTCAAGGTAGGCCAGAAGGTGGTGTACCCGAACCACGGCGTGAGCCTCATCGAGAAGATCGAGGACGGCGAGATCGACGGTCACGAGCAGACGTACTACCACCTGAGGCTCCTGTCGAACAACTCGAAGGTCATGATCCCCAAGGGGAACCTCGAGCTGGTCGGGCTGCGTCCGTTGACGAGCAAGGAGGAGGTGGACCACCTCATCGACCTGCTAGAGGACGGCAACGTCGACACCTACAAGGACTGGAAGGGCCGCTACAAGCAGAACCTGGACAAGATGAAGACCGGCGACCTGTTGGAGGTCGCCCGGGTGCTGAAGAACCTCCGCCTGGTGAGCCAGAAGAAGAGCCTCTCCTTCCGGGAGAAGAAGATGTACGAGCGGGCGAAGTACTTCATCGTGAGCGAGGTCGCCCACGTCAAGGAGATCCGGGAGAGCAAGGCGGAGGACACGGTCGAGCGCGCCCTCGACGAGTCGATCGAGAAGGTCCTGCGCGCCAAGGCGATCGCCAGCTAGCAGAGCTCCGAGGCGAGCAAGGTGGGCCGGCAGCGCCCTTGTTCCGGAGCGGGCTAGAATGGCTCCCATGAGACAGCTCTACCCCTTCCTCGCGCTGGCCGCGGTGTGCTTGGCCGCCGGCGCTGCCTCGGGCCAGACGGTGGTCCGGCACCTGGAGGTGGAGGCCGAGCTGGCCGAGAAGCAGGCGGAGTCTCTCCTCGAGCGCTACCGGGCGGCGCGAGGCCGCGAGGAGGCGGCCCGCGCCCGGGAGGCGGACGCCGCCGGAGCGCTCGACGCGCGGCTCGGCGCTCCCGCCGCGCGTCTGGAAGAGCTCGAAGCGCTCGAGCGCGGCCTCGCGGAGGCGCGGGCGGCGGCCGAGGCCGCGAACGGCGGGGCGACCCAGCTCCGTCGCCAGCTCTTCGAGATGCGAAGCCGCCAGGCGATCCTCGCCGTCGAGCTCGCCCGCTTCAGGACCGCGCCGGCAGGCCTGCCGGACCCCCTGACCGGGTCCTGGAACCTGCTGATGCAGCCCGGGGACCGCCGGGGCCTGGTGGACCTGACCCTCGACGGCACCACCCTGGGCGGCACCCTGGGGCTCGACGACGGGAGCTTCGGCTCGGTCCGGGGGAGCCTGACGCGGGGCGCGCTGCGCCTCGAGCGGCTTAGCGCCGAGAGCGGGCTGGACCTGGTGCTCGAGGGGCGGATCGACCCTGCGAACGGGACGCTCTCAGGGACCTGGCGGCCGCTAGTGCTCGGCCGGGGCGAAGGGGCCGGCGGCACCTGGCGAGCGACCAGGGTCCGAGACCAAGGAGGAGGCGAGGGTTGAGCCGCGACAACGTCCTATCGATCTTCATCGGCATCCTGATCGGCTTCATCGCCGGCTATCTCCTCCACGAGGTGATGGCCGCGCGCCAGCCTCCCAGGCTGGTCCACGGCGAGGAGGGGCCGATCGCCCCGGGCGGAGCCGCGCCAGCAGGCCCCAACCGCGCCGGGGCCGAGGCCCTGGTGCAGGAGATCCGGAGCCTCGAGGCGTACCTGCTCGATCAGCCGAACGACGCCGACGCGGTCCTCCGCCTGGCCAACCTGAGCTGGTCGGTCGAGAACTGGAGTGGCTGTGTCGAGTCCTTCGAGCGCTACCTCGAGCTCCGGCCCGAGAGTGCCGGCGTCCTCTCCGACCTGGGGATCTGCTACCGCAGCCTCGGACGGCTCGATCGCGCCCTCGAGCTTTTCGACCGCGCCCAGCGTCTCGATCCCGGGCACTACGAGTCGCGATTCAACGAAGCGGTGGTCCTGGGCCTCGACCAGCGGGAGTTCGAGGCCGCCGAACGGGTGATCGAGGAGCTGCGGGCGCTCCAACCGGACGATCCCCAGGTGGAGGCCCTGGCCGAGGAGATCGCGCGCCGGCGAAGCGCTGCATGAGCCGCGTCCCGCTGGCCCGGGTCGCCGTCCCTCTCCCACTGCCCGAGCCCCTGACCTACGAGGTCCCGCCAGCGCTCGATGCGCGGGCCCTTCCGGGGTCTCGTGCCCGGGTCCGGGTCGGGCCGCGCCGCCTCGTCGGGGTGATCGTCGAACGGACCGGCGAGGCCCCGGACGGCGTGACCCTCCGGCCCCTGGAAGAGGTCCTCGACCGGGAGCCCGTCTTCCCTCCCGAGCTCCTCGAGCTCGCCCGCTTCACCGCGGACTACTACCGGGCGCCGCTCGGCGAGGTGCTTCGGGGGATGCTCCCGGGGGACCTGCCGCCCTGGGGGCACCAGCGGGTCCGGCTGACCTCCGGCGGCGCGATCGCGCCGCCCCGCGATCTGGTGGAGGCGGCGGTGGTGGCGGCCTTGCGCGAGGCCGGGCGGCTGACTGCGGCCGAGCTCCAGGCGCGGGTGGGGGAGCCGGGCGTCGCCGAGGCTCTCGACCGTTTGGCCGAGGGCGGCCGGGTGCTGCTCGAGGGCCGGCCGCGCCGCGGGGCCCGCTACCTCGCGGCGGTGGAGCTTCCACCGGGCGACCTCGCAGTGCAGCTCGAGGCCTGCGGTCGGTCGCCCCAGGGGCGCGCGGTGGTGGAGCTGCTGGCGGCCTTCGGTCGGCCGGCCACGGTTGGCGAGCTCACCGCCGAGGCCGGCTGCGGCTCGAGCGTCGTCCGGCGCCTCGTGCGGATGGGCGTGCTGCGGTCCTTCACCCAGATCGAGCGCCTTTCCCTCGGCCATCAGGCGCTCCCCGCCGGCGCCGGCCCGGGGGGCGGCGCCGGCGAGCCGGCCTTCACCCTGCGCCCTGACCAGCGGCAGGCGGTCGCGGCCATCGAGGAGGCGCTCGAGCAGGGCGGCTACCGGCCGTTCCTGCTCCAGGGGATCACCGGGTCGGGTAAGACCGAGGTCTACCTTCGGGCCGCCGAGCGCGCCCTCGCCCTGGGGCGCTCGGCGATCCTCCTGGTGCCCGAGATCGCCCTGGTGCCGGCCCTGGTCCGGGAGGTAGCGGCCCGGTTCGGGCGCCGGGGCGCGATCCTCCACTCGGCTCTGGGCTCGGCCGAGCGCCACCAGGAATGGGAGCGGATCCGCAGCGGCGAGGCGCGGGTGGTCGTGGGTCCGCGCTCGGCCCTGTTCGCGCCGGTGTCGGCGCTCGGCCTGGTGGTGGTCGACGAGGAGCAGGACGAAGCCTACAAGCAGGACGCGATCCCCCGCTACCACGGCCGGGACCTGGCGCTGGTCCGAGCGCGCCAGGCGAGCGCCGCGGCCGTCCTGGTCTCGGCGACGCCGAGCCTCGAGAGCCGGTTGAACGCCGATCGCGGCAAGCTGCGGCCGCTGGTCCTGAGCGGCAGGAGCGGCCACGGAGCGCTGCCGGAGGGCATCCTGGTCGACCTGAGGCAGGAGCCGGCCGCTCCTCGCCGGCCCGGCGAGGTCGCCTTTTCGGAGCGCCTGCGGGAAGAGATCGAGGCCGCCGCGACGGCCGGCGAGCAGGTGATCCTGCTCCG
>DATKCC010000039.1:0-6848 GCA_035513375.1 Thermoanaerobaculia bacterium
CACGCCTTCCCAGGCCACGTCCACCCCGGGGGGCGCTTCGATGCGAAGGGAGGCGGCCGGCGGGTCCTGGGCCAGGGCCGCGGCTCCGGCCAGGTGGACCGAGAGGAGGGCGGCGGCCGCGGAGACGGCGCGGCGGCGGAAGCGGCGGCGGGTGGGGCGGGTTCCAAGCATCGGGTGCTACGGCGCACGGTCCGGGGCCGGGTCCGGGGTCTCCGCCGGTACTGGCGTGAGGCGCACGTCGTCGATCCAGAAGCTGCCCCGGAGCTTGTTGTCGATGCGGAGGCTCCGCTGGCGCCGGAGGCGGAGGGTGACGCGAGGATCGTCCACCGGCACGGACAGGGTGCCGGCCACGGTCTGCCAGTGTGTGGTGCCGGTGACGACCTCGGTGACGAGGAGCCGCCGGCCGCCACCGTCCCACACCTCGAGGGCGAGGCCCTGGTCCGTGGAGATCTCCTCTGCGCGCACCCGGGCCTCCAGGCGGTAGGGGCCCGCGGACGGCGCGACCGCGCGCTGCTCCAGGTGCTCGAAGGCGAGGTTGGTGGTGCCGTCGAAGACGAGGCGGAGCACGGTCGAGCCTCTATCCTCCGCCCGCTCCGCCTCGAAGCCGTCGGCTTGGCGGACCCGCCAGCCCAGGCCGTCGCCGGTCAGGGGCCGCTCGAAGTCACCGTTCCAGACCAGGTTCGTGCCGCTCCGGTAGTCGGGGTCCGCGAGGCCGTTTCGTTCCGTGAGCTCGATCCAGGCGCGCCGCGCCTGGTGGGGGGAGGAGCCCGAGAGGAGGTGACGGACGTAGAGGGTGCCGTCCTCGACGCTCAGAGGTTCGGAGGCGGCGAGGAGCTCACGCCACAGGGAGCCCAAGAGCGGCTCGGCGTCGGGCAGGGCGCCCACCGAGGCGAGGTTGGTGGCCAGGTGGAGGAGGCGCCGGCGGGAATCGAAGTCCCGCGGCCAGGTGCGCTCGATCCGCCGCCCGTCGGCGCCCGCCTTGACCAGGAGGGAGAGGCCCGGGCGGGCGAGGGAGGGGTCGAGGGCCAGGGCGCGCCCGATCTCCTCCGCGGCGGCGTCGAGATCGCCCTGCCGGAGCTCGAAGTTGGCGAGGCGCCAGCGGTGGGAGGGGCTGCGGGGGTTGAGGCGCGTGGCCTCCTGGTAGGTGGCCCGGGCGTCGTCGTCGTGTCCCGACAGCTCGTAGAGCGCGGCGAGCTGCCGCCGGTAGGTCCAGGCGTACGGGTTGAGCTCCACGGCCCGCTCCAGGTGCTGCCGTGCCCGCTCCAGGTCCTGGTGCTGGGGCAGGTCCCGGTAGACGATGCCGAGCCGGTAGTCGACCAGCGGGTCATCCGAGTTCCAGTGGTGCGCGGCCTGGAGCGATTCCAAGGAGGCGCCCTCTTGGCCGAGGGCCGCGGCCCGCTGGTGGGGGAAGACGGTCCAGCCGGCGAGGAGGGCCAGGGCCAGGAACCCGACGCGGATTCCGAGCCGGGCGCCGGGCGGGAGGTCACCGCCGTTCTCGCCGGCCGGGGCCGGCGAATGGAGCTCGGCGCTCCAGGCGAGGCCCATCACCAGGCCGAAGACCAGGAGGTTGGCGGGGATCTGGAGGTTGAAGTCCACCAGGCTGTGGAGCAGGATCGACAGGATCGCTCCCGCGCAGCCCAGAGCCAGGCCGCGCCGCCACGGGTCGCTGCCCACCAGGAAGAGGCGGCAGGCGCGGTAGAACCGCCAGAAGACGAACCCCCACAGGAGTAGGGCCACCGGGAGGCCCCACTCGGCGGCGGCCTGGAGGTAGTCGTTGTGGGCGTGGTCGTAGCGGATCTGCGTCTGGTCTGTCTGATACGGGCGGAAGGCCCAGCGGTACATCCCGGGTCCGACGCCGGCCAGGGAGTGGTCGGCGATGAGCTCGAGGGTATCCGCGTACACCTGCACCCGGCCCTGGCGCTCTTCGAGCTGGGAGAAGCGGGCGAGCAGGGCGTCGAGCCCCACCGCCAGGCCGAGGCCCAGGACGGTCATGAGGAGGATCCAGGGGAGGGCCCGGCCCTGGCCCCCGCGGCGCCGATCGAGGGCGAGGAGCCCGGCGAGGAAGGCGACGGTCAGGACGAGGGAGATGGTGCCTCCCCGGGACTGCGAGAGGAGGATCGCCAGCCCTATGAAGGCGCAGGCTAGGACGATCAGCCAGCTCCAGGCGCGGGTCTCGGAGGGGGCGGACCGGCGGGAGCGGCGGCGCGAGAGGCCGTACCAGAGGAGCCCCAGGGCCAGCGCCAGGCTCATGTTGAGGAGGCCGGCGAAGTGGTTGCGATTGATGAACGTGCCGGTGGCGAGCTCCCCGAGGTTGCGCTGGTAGGTGCCGATGGCGTCGATCCCGCCCAGGGCCTGGACGAGCCCGAACAGGGCCTCGGCGGCGCCCAGCCCGACGAGGACGAGGGTCAGGGGCCGGGAGAGGTCGCGGCCGGCCGAGGGGCCCCTTCCGGAGAGGGTCAGGCCGAGAAAGACCCCGAGCCAGCCCACCGCGGCGAGTATGTAGCCCAGGCTCTCGAGCGTGGGCAGGCGGAGGATCTGGATCAGCAGGAGAGAGCCCACGACGAGAAGTGGGAGAAGGCGGCGCAGCTCGCCCCTCCTGAGCGGCAGAGAGGCGGTCACGATGGCGGCCGAGGCCAGCGTGACCAGGAAGAGCCGCTGGAGCTCCCAGGTCTGGGCGGCGCCATAGCGCCACAGGCCCCAGGACAGGCCGGCCGCGGCGAGGACGGCTGCGCCTACGGAGGTTACGGTCCGGAGCGAGCTGACCCCGCCGTGCCCTCGCGCCGGGATGGCGGGTCTCGCGAGGCTCGGCCGGGCGGGCATCACTCGGGGCGCTTCGCCTGCCCCGGCTCCCCTGGCGGTTCGAGGTAGCCGCCAGAGCGATAGCCGTACCCGTAGCCGTACCCGTAGCCGTACCCGAAGTCGGCGGCACCGTTGGCCGCGGCGTTGAGGACGACACCCAGGATCCGCCCGCCGACCGCCAGGAGGTCACCGGCCGCCTTTCCCACGGCCTTGCGTGGCGTCTTGCCGGCGCGGGTCACCAGGATCACTCCGTCTACGCTCCGTGCCAGGACCCGGGAGTCGCTGAGCTCCAAGGTGGGAGGGGAGTCGATGACGATGTAGGTAAACGAGCCCCGGAGGAGCTTTAAGGCCTGCGCCATGCGCTTCGATCCCAGGAGCTCCGGAGGGTTCGGGGCCACCTGTCCGGCCGGCAAGAGGTAGAGGTTTTGGTAGCGGACGGTGCGGAGGATCTGCGACGTGAGGTCGGACGCCCCGCTCAGGCAGGTGGTGAGACCCTGCTCGTGGTCGGTTCCGAAGGCTGCGGCGAGCGCTGGCTTCCGGAGGTCCGCGTCCACCAGAAGGGTGCTTTCGCCGGTGGCGGCGAGGGCGACCGCCAGGTTGGCGGCGGTGGTGGACTTGCCTTCGCCAGAGAGGGCGGAGGTGACGAGCACCGCCTGGGGCGGCCGGTCGGAGTGGGAGAGCATGAGGGAGGTCCTGAGGGTGCGGTAGGCCTCCCGAGCGGATCCGCGGCTGGCCTCGTCGGCGTCGTCCTGGAGGATCGGCTTCGGGGGTGCGGTGCCGGTGCGGCCCAGTCGGGCCCAGTGCCGGCGGCCGTTCGCCTCCACCGTCAGGTACGGCACGGTGCCCAGGCTGGGCAGGCCCAGGTACTGACTCACGTCCTCGCTGCTCTTGAGCGTGTTGTCCAGGCTCTCCACCACGAGGGCGGCGCCCACCCCAAGGAAGAGAGCCAGGACCAGGCCCAGGGCGAGGCCGCGGCCCTTCCGTGGCGACGCTGCGAAGCGCGGGACTTCGGCCCGATCGGTGACCTGGATGTTGCTCGAGCGCAGGCCCGCCGAGACGCTGGCCTCCTTGAGGCGCTGGAGGAGACCCTCGTAGAGCTCCTTGGTGGAGTCCACTTCCCGTTTGAGGATGTTGTACTGGATCGAGTCCTGGTTGAGCCGTTCCACCAGGGCCCGCTGCTCGGCCACAGCCGCGGAGACCTTTTCGTAGCGATCCCGTGCGAGGTCGTGGTTCTGCCGCGCGGAGACCAGGGCCCGCCGCTTCTCACGCTCGAGCTGGGAGTCGAGGTCGGCGATCCGGAGCCGCAGCTCCTTGACCTCCGGCCAGCCCTCGCCGTACTGCTCGGAGATGCCGCTCAGCTCCTGCTCGAGAGCCGACTTGCTGCTCTCGAGGCGTCGGATGGTGTCGTTCGAGAGCGCGTCGGGAAAGCTCGCGAGGCTGGCGGTGGTCGCGGCATCGGCGACCGATCGGTTCTGGATCATTGCGGTCTGGGCGAGGGTGAGCTCGTCCGTGAGGTCGCTGAGCCGCTTGCGCGAGCTCGTCTCGCGATCGCTCAGGTTGACGATGTTCTTGGCCTGGGCGTACCCGAGGAGGGACTCCTCGGACTGTTCGACCTGGATCTTCAGGTCCTCGAGCTGCCCGCGGAGGAAGTCGGTGGCGCGGATCGTGGAGTCGAACTTGCCTTCGAGGTGCCGCTGGATGAACTCCTCGGGCACCGCGTTGGCCACCCGGGCCGCCAGCTCCGGATCGGGCGACTCGAAGCTGATCTCGACCAGCCGGGTGTTGCGCAGCGGGGTCACCTTGAGCCGACTGAGGAAGCCGCCGGCCATCCCGCGATGGTCGCGCGGCTCCTGTGCGCCGGCTTCTCGCGACGTGTCGTCGGTGGAGGCCCCGAAGATCGCCCCGATCGCCCTCGGCACCAGGCCGGCCAGGTCGAGCAGGGCACCCTGCCGGACGGGCTCGGTGAAGGCGGGCTCCTCGTCGAGCTCGAGACGCTCGATGACCTGCCGGGCGAGGGCGCCCGAGCGGAGCTTCTCCGCCTGCGTCCAGAGGTACTCCTCGCTGGCCCGGGCCGACGCACCCTGCAACGACATCTCCTCGAAAGGGAGGATCTTCGCGTCTTCCGGGTCGATCTGGAGGGTGGCGCCGGCCCGGTACATGGGCGTGGCCGTGAAGATGTGGACGATGGTGAGCGCCAGGACGGTGGCCGCCACCGAGAGGAGGAGCCAGCGGCGCCGGCGGAGGGTCCTGAGCACCATCTCGAGAGAGATGAAGTCTTCCTCCTCCACCTCCTGCGGGCGCGGACCGTGGAGAGGCTGCCGGAGCGCGGGGAGATTCCCCGGAGGCTCGTACTCACGGTAGAGCTGTGGGAGGTGCTCCTCCTCGCGCGGGGTCTGGTCGTCGGGGGGACCGGGGCGGCGGTTGGGGTCGTGCGCGAGCTCAGTCACTGTGGATGACTCCAAGGGATTTAGAGACCCTGCCTCGGGCGGCCGCTGGGGCGGCAGGACACCAGTGGGCTGCTACCGTCTGATACAGTGCTCAAAAGAGCTACAGTATATCAAGAACCTGAGACCGACCATAGGGGCAGGGCCTCACCACGAGTATAGCCCCGGGCTCGACAGCCGGCTTCGTTACCGCTATTGTTACGCCTTCACCGGGGAGTTTCGGCGTGGCGGGAGGGCCGCGGGAGGAGACGAGCTCCTCCCCTACACGAGCTCACGCGCAGAGCGCGCGAGCTACTCCTCCCGCATGAACGGGTACTCGAACTCCGCCGCCGGCACGAGGGTCTCCTTGATCGCGCGCTGGGAGACCCACCGCGTCAAGTTGAAGATCGAGCCCGCCTTGTCGTTCGTCCCCGAGGCCCGGCCGCCGCCGAAGGGCTGTTGGCTCACCACCGCGCCGGTCGGTTTGTCGTTGACGTAGAAGTTGCCCGCCGCGTGGCGCAGGCGCCGGGAGAGGTCGGCGATCGCTCCGCGGTCCCGGGCGAACACCGCTCCGGTCAGGGCGTAGGGGCTCGCCCTGTCGACCAGCTCGACCGTTCGATCGAGCTCACCGTCCGGGTAGACGAAGACCGTCAGGAGCGGCCCGAAGATCTCCTCGACCATGAGCTTGCTACGGGGGTCGGTCGAGACCACGACCGTCGGCTCGATGAAGTACCCCGCGGACTTGTCGCTGCCGCCGCCGAGCACGATCTCGTGCTCGGGCGAGCTCTCCGCGTGGGCGATGTACCCGGTGATGTTGTCGAAGGCCGCCTCGTCGATCACCGCGGCCACGAAGTTGCGGAAATCGGTGGGCGGGCCCATCCGCACCCGGCCGAGCTGCTCCTCCAGCCCTTCGCGCACCCCCCCCCACAGGGACTTCGGGATGTAGGCCCGGGACGCCGCCGAGCACTTCTGCCCCTGGTACTCGAAGGCTCCCCGGGTGAGCGCGGTGACCAGTGCGGCCACCTCCGCCGAGGGGTGGGCGAGGACGAAGTCCTTGCCGCCGGTCTCACCGACGATCCGCGGGTAGCTCTTGTACCGCGGCAGGTTGCCGGCGATCGTCCGCCACATCCCCTGGAAGGTGGCGGTCGAGCCGGTGAAGTGGAGCCCGGCGAGCTCCGGGCTGGCGAGTACCGGGTCGCCCACCGCGCGGCCCTTGCCGGGGACGAAGTTGATCACCCCCGGCGGCAGCCCCGCCTCCTCGAGCAGCCGCAGCAGCCGGTAGGAGACGTAGACGGCGCTCGACGCCGGCTTCCACAGGACCGTGTTGCCCATCAGCGCCGGAGCGGTCGGCAGGTTGCCGCCGATCGAGGCGAAGTTGAACGGCGTGACGGCGAAAACGAACCCCTCGAGCGGCCGGTAGTCGAGGCGGTTCCAGGCGCCGGGCTCCGAGCGCGGCTGCATCGCGTAGAGCTGGCGCATGAAGGCCGGGTTGAAGCGCCAGAAGTCGGCGAGCTCGCAGGCGACGTCGATCTCCGCCTGGTTGACGGTCTTCGACTGGTCGAGCATCGAGGAGGCGTTGAGCAGGTCGCGGTAGGGCCCCGCCAGGAGGTCGGCCGCCTTCAAGAA
>DATKCC010000040.1:0-6972 GCA_035513375.1 Thermoanaerobaculia bacterium
GGCGGCCGCCCCGTTCGCCGCGTACCGCCGGGCCTGCGCCACCGGGTCCACCCGCCCCGCGAGCGACCCGATCCGAGGGGATCCCATCTTCACCTCCGCGATCACCGCCCGCCCACGCCGCGCGGCGAGCGCGGCCAGGAAAGCGTTTTCCTCCACCCCCAGAGGCTCGGCCCTCGCCGCCATTTCAAGGCCCAGATCGGAGGCCCCCGCCACCACCTCCCGCCGCCGAGCCACGATCCGTCGCAGCACATCCGCCACCGGTCTCACCCCACCCCCCTCCCTCCGTAGGCAGAGGCAAGCTCCGCCCCTACACACTGTGTCGGAGGGCGGGCGGGGGGCCCCGCGAGGACTGCAGACCGGTCGAGGGGCGGGGCGGGGCGCCCGTCCGGGGGCGTCAGCGCCACGCCAGCTTCCCGCCGTCTCCCCGACCACCGAACGCCGAGCGGCGAGGCGATGCCGAGGCGCGGCCAGACGCCAACCCCACCGAGGACGCCGCGCCGTCCCCCGGACGGGCGCCCCGCCCCGCCCCCCCACCACAGCCTCAACCCCGCGCCGGCCCTCGGCGACTCAGCCGCCCCGCCCCCCCACCCCCTCCCGCCACGGCCGAGAGCGAGCTCGGCCGCTTCAGGCCAAGGTGCCATGCCCTTCACTCGCTCCTCCCGAAGCCCCGAAGCGCCTCCAGCGTCGCCATCCCCGCTCCCGTTGCCAACAGCTCCCGCGCTCGCTCCACGCCCGCCGCCATCCCCTCCGCCACCCCACCCACGAAGAGAGCCGCCCCGGCGTTCAATGCCACCACGTCCGCCACCGCCCCGGCCTCGCCACCCAACACCCGCTCCATCGTCCGCGCGTTCTCCTCCGGGTCCCCGCCCGCCAGCTCCCGGAGCTCCGCCCGCGCTACGCCGAAGCTCTCCGGCGCCATCTCGTAGACCACGATCTCACCGTGCCGCACCTCGCCCACCAGGGTCGGCCCCGTGGTCGTGATCTCATCGAGCCCATCCGAGCCGTGGACCACCATCGCGTGCTCGCTCCCGAGCTCCGCCAGCACCCGGGCGATCGGCTCGACCAGCCCCTCCGCGTAGACCCCCATCACCTGTCGCCGCGCCCCTGCCGGGTTGGTCAGCGGCCCGAGCACGTTGAACACCGTCCGCACCCCGAGCGTCTTGCGGACCGGCATCACCTCGCGCATCGCCGGGTGGAGGAGGGGTGCGAACAGGAAGGCGATCCCCACCTCGTCGAGCGCGCGCCCGGCCACCGCCGGCGGCACCTCGATGTCCACGCCCAGGGCCGCCAGCACGTCCGCGCTCCCCGAGCGGCTCGAGACCGAGCGGTTGCCGTGCTTGGCCACCGGGACGCCGCCCGCCGCCGCCACCAGCGCGGCCGCGGTCGAGATGTTGAAGGTCCCGCGTTGGTCGCCCCCGGTGCCGCAGGTGTCGACCACCCGCTCGCGGCGGTGCGGGATCTTGACCGCCCGCGCCCGCATTGCCGAGGCCGCCCCGGCGATCTCCGGCGCCGTCTCCCCCTTCATCCGCAGCGCCACCAGCAGGGCCGCCTTCACCGGGTCCGGGATCAGCCCGTCCATCAGGCGACCGAACAGCTCCTCCATCTCCTGCCGGGTCAGATCGCCGCCGTCGAGCAGGCGGCTGAGAGCCTCGTGGGTCTCGATCATCGACGCCTCCTGCGCTTCGGCGATGCCGCGGATCTCGTGCGGTTCATTTCCCAGCCTTCCGGCAGAGCTCGAGGAAGTTCCGCATCAGCCGCGGCCCGACCTCGGTCAGGATCGACTCCGGGTGGAACTGCACCCCCCACCAGGGGAGCTCGCGGTGCCACATCCCCATCAGCACCCGCTCGTCCGCCGACCAGGCGTTGGCCACCAGCTCCTCCGGCAGTGTCTCTTCGGCGACGACCAGGCTGTGGTACCGGGTCGCCTCGAACGGGCTCGGCAGCCCGGCAAAGGGGCCGCTGCCGTCGTGCTCGACCCGTGAGGTCTTGCCGTGCATCAGGGTCGGCGCCCGGTCGATTCGCGCCCCCAGCGCCGCTCCCAGCGCCTGGTGCCCCAGGCAGACTCCCAACAACGGTACCGCCGGCCTCAACCCCAGGAGCTCCAGGCAGACCCCGGCGTCCTCCGGCCGCCCCGGCCCCGGCGACACCACGATCCCCGCCGGCCGCCGACCCAGGAGCGCCGCCGCCGGCTCGACGTCGTTGCGTACCACTTCGACCTCGACCCCCTCCCCGGCGATCATCTGCACCAGGTTGTAGGTGAACGAGTCGTAGTTGTCGATCACGAGGATCACGCCGTCTCCTCTTCCATCCCTTCCGGTGCGGCAGGGCCGCACCCTACCCCGCTTCCAGCCCCCGTAGCTCGCCCAGACACCTGCGCCGGTGCGGCAAGCCGCACCCTACCCCGCCCAGCAGTCTCGAGCCATCGGGTCGGGGGTTCCCGGCCGGAGGGCGACCACCGCCGCCGATTCCCCTCCTTCCCCTCTCCGGCGGGTGGGCAAACCCTTCGGACCACCACCAGCGGTGAGGGGGCGAGGCGGGGGCTCCCGGCCGGAGGGCGTCTGAGGCGAGACCGCTCCCGACCGCTTCCCTGACCACCGGCTCCGCGCGTCGAGCCGAAGCCGAGGCGCGGCCACACGCCCCCTTCCCCACCATCGCCGCGCCGTCCCTCCGGCCGGGAGCCCCCGCCTCGCCCCCCCCACACCTCGGCCTCAGCCCCCACCTGCGACCTCCCCGCCCGCGATCGCCTCCGCCAGCGCCACCGCCGCCAACATCCCCGCCGCCTTCTCCTCGGTCTCGCGCTCCTCCCGCTCCGGCACCGAGTCCGCCACGATCCCGGCCCCCGCCGTCACCGAGGTCTCCGCCGCCCCCACCACCAGGGTGCGGATGGTGATGCAGGTGTCCAGGTCGCCGGTGTACGACAGGTAGCCCACCGCGCCGCCGTAGGGCCCCCGCGCCTCCGGCTCGAGCTCGTCGATGAGCTCCATCGCCCGGATCTTCGGGGCTCCCGAGAGGGTGCCCGCGGGGAAGCAGGCGAGGAGGGCGTCGAGGCCCGTCCGCTCCGGCGCCAGCCGGCCCGTGACGCTCGAGACCATATGCATGACGTGACTGTAGCGCTCGATCTCGAGGAAGCTCGCCACCCTCACCGAGCCCGGATCCGAGACCCGGCCGAGGTCGTTGCGCCCCAGATCGACCAGCATCACGTGCTCCGCCCGCTCCTTGGGGTCCTCCAGGAGGTCCTGGGCCAGGCGCCGGTCGCCCTCCGGATCGGCGCCGCGCGGCCGGGTGCCGGCGATCGGCCGGGTCTCGACGGTGCGGCCGCTCTTGCGCACCAGCATCTCGGGCGAGGCCCCCGCCAGCGCGACCTCCGGGGTCTCGAGCAGCACCATGTAGGGGCTCGGGTTGATCACCCGCAGCGCTCGGTAGAGGGCCAGCGGCTCCACCCGCCGGGGCACCACGAAGCGCCGCGCGAGTACCGTCTGGAAGACGTCGCCGGCGGCGATGTGCCCCTTGACCCGAAGGACCGCCTGCCGGAACGCCTCGCCCTCCAGGCTCGGCGAGGCGTGAGGCGGCCCGCCGGGCCCGCGGCGGCCCGTGCGGCCCAAGCCCACGGGGATCGGCAACGCCCCGGCGTCGGCGCCGGAAGTGAGGACCTCGGCCAGCCGCGCGAGCTCGCGCTCGGCCTGCCTCGCGTTCGACTCCCCTTCGATTTCGTTGGCCACCGCCAGCACCCGCTGGCGAGCGTGGTCGAAGACCGCCAGGTTGTCGAAGCGGCCGAGGATCGCGAGGGGCAGCCCGAAGGGGTCGGGTGGGCGCCCGTGGAGCCGTTCGACCAGGCGGACGGCGTCGTAGCCGAAGAAGCCGACGAAGCCGCCGGTGAACGGCACCGGCCCGGTCTCGGAGGCGATCGCGCCGACCACCCCGGCGAGGGCGGCCAGAGGCGCGCCTGGGAGGTCCTCCCGGCGACCGTCGCGCTCGCGCTCCAGCCGGTCGGGCCACAGGCGGTAGAGCTCGCGCGGCGCGGCGCCCAGGAAGCTGAAGCGTGACACCTGCTCGCCGCCGGTCACGCTCTCGAGCAGGAAACGGGTGGGCGAGAGGGCGGCCAGGCGCCGGTACGCCCCGAGCGGGGTCAGGGTATCGGCCAGGAAATCCCGGAAGTGAGGAATCGCCCTACGAGTACCCATCATTCCTTATCCCCCTCTCCCCCGGGCCGGGGGAGAGGGTAGGGTGAGGGGGTCGATGTTCTGACGGCGGAAGAGAACCCCTGTGAGGGGGCGGAACCCAGCACCTCCTCCAGCGCCCGCCGGACCGCCCGTAGCGCCCCGCCGTCGCCCACCGTGATCCGGAGGCACCCTTCGAGCCCCGGCCCGCCGCCCACGTCCCGGACCAGGATGCCGCGATCGAGAAGACCCTGGTGGAGGCGCCGCGCCTCGCCGGCGGCCGGCAGCCGGACCAGCACGAAGTTCGCCTCCGAGGGGAAGACCTCGAGGCAGAAGCCGGCGAGCATCGAAGCCCAGCGCTCGCGGCGGGCACGAACCGCCGCCACGCGGCGGCGTTGCACTTCCCCGGCCTCGAGGGAGACGAGGGCGGCGACGGCCGCCGCGTGCCCGACGTTGTACGGCAGTTTCACCTTGAGGATCTCGCGCACCAGGTCCGGGTGCCCCAGGAGGTATCCAACCCGGAGGCCGCCGAGGGCCCAGGCCTTGGAGAAGGTGCGGAAGAGGATCAGATTCGGGTGCTCGTCGAGGAGCGGGCGGTAGTCGTGGCGGCAGAACTCGGCGTAGGCGGCGTCGAGGAGGAGCGGCGCCGCGAGCGCCCGGGCGAGGTCGGCCAAGGCGGCCGGCGCTAGCGCCTCGCCGGTCGGGTTGTTGGGGCTCGCCAGCAGCAGCGGGCGCCGGGGGTCGTGCGCGATCTCCCGGTGGAGCTCGCCGAGCGGCGACGCCAGGTCCTCGCGCGGCCCGAGGAACCGCGTCCGGGCGCCGGCACGGACCGCGTAGAGGGGGTAGGCGCCGAAGCTCGGCACCAGCCCCAGCAGCTCGCCGCCCGGCGCCACGAAGGTCTCGACCGCCGTCGCCAGCAGCTCGTTCGAGCCGTTGCCCACCACGATTCCCGCCGCCGGCCAGGCGTGATGGCGGGAGAGCGCTCTCCGGAGCTCTTCCGAGTGGATCTCGGGGTAGCGCGCCCAGGGCCGCGCCAGGAGCTCCGCCGCCACCCGCTCCTTGAGACGCCGCGGTGGCTCCCACGGCGACTCGTTCTGGTCGAGCTTGAATCGGCGCTGCAGCTCCGGCACCCGCTCGAGCTCGTAGGCCGGCAGGGCCCGGATCTCGGGCCGGACCGACTCGATCGGTGGCCGGCGTGCGGCGAAGCGGCTCATCCTTCCCCGGCTTCTGTCTCCCGCGGCTCACCGTCCGGGGGGAGACCCAGGGCCTCCCGGGCCACGGCGATCGGGAGCTCGCGGCCGGTCATCAGCCGGAACTGCTCGAGAGCCTGGTAGATCAGGACCTCGCGGCCGTCCACGGCGCGTCGCCCGGCGGCCCGGGCCGCGGCGAGGAGCGGGGTCTCGCCCTCGAGGTAGACGAGGTCGACGAGGACCGCGGCCGCACGGAGCCGTCCCGGATCGAAGGGCAGCGGGTCCGACGGGTCGCGGCCGAGGGTCGTGGCGTGGACCACGACGCCGAAGCTCTCCAGCTCGGCGCCGGCGCCGAAGCCGGCGAGCGGAGCGAACGCAACTCCCAGGTCTGCCGCGACCTGCCGCCCGCGCTCCTCGCTCCGGTTGACCAGGGTGACCCGCGCCCCCGCTTCCTTGAGGCCCACCACCGCCGATCGGCCCGCGCCGCCGGCGCCGACGACCGCCACCGGCAGGCCGGCGAGCTCCACCCCGAGGCGGCGCAACGGCAGGACGACGCCCTCCGGGTCGGTCGACTCCGCCTCCCACACCCCGTCGGTCTCGATCAGGGTGTTGGCGGCGGCAACCACCTGGGCTCGTGGGCTGGGGGCCCCGGCGACCGCCAGGGCCGCCTCCTTGTAGGGGGAGGTCACCGAAAGCCCCCGGAGCGGCAGGCCGAGCTCCGCGAGGCGGCCGTCCTCGACCACCTCGAGCCAGAAGTCCCCGAAGCGCTCGGCGTGGAATGGTAGATAGAGGGCGTGGATCCCCAGCGCCCTGTAAGCACGGTTGTGGAGCCGGGGGGAGAGCGAGTGGATGACCGGCCGCCCGACGATGCCGTAGAGAGCCTCGACCGGCGGCAGCTCGGGCAGGCCGTAGTCGGCCACCAGCCGGTCGACGCCGGGCTGTCCTGGTGCCGCCGGATCCTCCCCGGGGAAGGCTCCGTAGGCGACCGGGGCTCCGAGCCGGGGAGCGACGAGGCGGGTCCAGGCCCCGGCCTGCCCGGAGGCGAAGGCGACCACGTCGCGCCTCCCCGCGGCGGCGAGAGCGAGGAGCGGCGCGAGCTCTTCACCGGGCTGCGCGGCGGCGATGACCAGCTTGTAGAGCCGCGCCGGGGTCCGGGTCATGGCCTCGATCCGCTCCTCGATCGCGGCCACCGAGCTTGCGGGGCCGTGCCAGGAGAGCAGGCGCCGCTCGGGCGGGATCGCCTCCAGGACCTCCGGGTGGAGGTCCCGATCGGCTTCGAGGTCGACCAGGGCGTAGAGGCTCGCCCGAGCGCCCGCGAGGACCAGGCGCTCGGCTCGCCGCGCCGGGTCGTCCGGGCCGGCGCCCCCCTCGGCCCGGCTTCGTAGGGTGTAGACCAGGCCGCCGGCGAGCTCCCGCGCCAGCGCGTCCGCCACCCGCGGCTCGGGCTCGCCCGCGACGTCGGCGCGAAGCTCCACCCAGTCCACACCGTCGGGCAGGAGCGCCGAGTCCCCCGGCGCGGGCGGCCGGGTGAGCGTAGCGATCAGGTGCGCTCTGAGGGTCTGCTCGAGGTCCAAAAAAATCCTCCTTCCGGACCCGGAAGGAGGTGAAGAGTCGTCGTTCTTCCT
>DATKCC010000041.1:0-2707 GCA_035513375.1 Thermoanaerobaculia bacterium
GAGATCGCCGCCGTCTGCGCCGCGATCGGCGCCTCCTTCGGCGGCGCGCTCGCGGTCACCGCCTCGAGCGGGCCGGGGATCGCGCTCAAGGCCGAGGCGATGAGCCTGGCGGTGATGGTCGAGCTGCCGCTCGTCGTCTGCAACATCCAGCGGGGCGGCCCCTCGACCGGCCTGCCGACCAAGACCGAGCAGGCCGACCTCCTGCAGGTCCTGTTCGGCCGCAGCAGCGAGTCGCCGCTGCCGGTCATCGCCGCGGCCTCGCCGCAGGACGCCTTCTGGGTGGCCCTCGAGGCCTGCCGGGTGGCAGTGCGCTACATGGTGCCGGTGGTCCTGCTCTCGGACGGCTACATAGCCAACGGCTCGGAGCCCTGGAAGCTGCCGCGGGTAGAGGACCTGCCCGACTTCGCGCCCGAGCTCCGGATCGATCCTGAAGGCTTCGCCCCCTACCGCCGCGACCCGGAGACTCTGGCGCGGCCGTGGGCGGTCCCGGGGACGCCGGGGCTCGAGCACCGGATCGGCGGGCTCGAAAAGGAGGACGTGACCGGCAACGTCTCCTACGACCCGATGAACCACGAGCGGATGGTCCGGCTCCGCGCCGAGAAAGTCGAGCGCGTGGCCCGGGAGATTCCGGAGCTCGAGGTCGAAGGGGAGCCGGAGGGCGAGCTCCTGGTCCTCGGCTGGGGCTCGACCGAGGGCGCGATCAAGGGCGCCGTCCGCCTGCTCCGGGAGCGCGGGGTGAGCGTCTCGCGGGCGCACCTGCGCTGGCTCAACCCCTTCCCCAGGAACCTCGGCGACGTCCTCTCCCGCTTCGAGAAGGTCCTGGTGCCGGAGCTGAACTCCGGGCAGCTCGCCCTGCTGCTCCGCGCCCGGTTCTTGAAGGACGTCGTCACCTTGAGCAAGATCCAGGGCCGGCCCTTCTTCCGCGCGGAGATCGAGGCCCGGATCCTGGAGCTCCTCGAATGAGGCCCCGGCCATGAGCGAGTCGACCGCCACCCTGACCAAGAAGGACTTCCAGACCGACCAGGAGGTGCGCTGGTGTCCCGGCTGCGGCGACTACGCCATCCTCTCGGCTGTCCAGTCGGTCTTCGCCGAGCTCGGGGTGCCCCGGGAGAAGCTGGTGGTGGTCTCGGGGATCGGCTGCTCCAGCCGCTTCCCGTACTACCTGAGCACCTACGGTTTCCACTCGATCCACGGCCGGGCGCCGGCGGTGGCGACCGGCCTCAAGATGGCCCGCCCCGAGCTCGAGGTCTGGATCGCGACCGGCGACGGCGACAGCCTATCGATCGGCGGCAACCATCTGATCCACGTCCTCCGGCGCAACGTCGGGGTCAAGATCCTGATGTTCAACAACCGGATCTACGGCCTGACCAAAGGCCAGTACTCGCCGACGAGCGAAATCGGCAAGCGCACCAAGTCGACCCCCCAGGGCTCGGTCGACCGGCCGTTCAACCCACTCGCCCTGGCCCTCGGCGCCGGCGCCACCTTCGTCGCCCGCTCGGTGGACGTCTTCCAGCCGCACCTGAAGGAGGTCCTCCGCCGCGCCGCCGCGCACCGGGGATCGGCCTTCGTCGAGATCTACCAGAACTGCAACATCTTCAACGACAAGGCTTTCGAGTACATGACCGACAAGGAGGGGCGCACCGAGCGGACCCTCTACCTCGAGCACGGCAAGCCCCTGGTGTGGGGCGGCGAGACCAAGCACGGCATCCGCCTCGACGGCCTCACGCCGCGAGTCGTGGAGCTGGGGGAGGGCGGGGCGACCGCGGACGACTGCCTGGTTTGGGACGAGGCGGCGGCGAGCCCGACAATGGCTTTCTTGGCGGCCCAGCTCCTGCCGCCGGATTACCCGACGCCGCTCGGCGTCTACCGCGCGGTCGAGGCGCCGCGCTACGACGCGGACGTGGTGGCGCAGGTCGAGCGGGAGATGGCGCGCTCCGGTTCTGGGACCCTCGAGGAGCTCCTCTACGGCGGCGAGACCTGGGAGGTCCGAAACGGCGGCTAGTAGGCTGCCCTTGCCGCACCGAGAGTTGCCGCAACCGCCTCGGAACGGTGCGGCAAGCCGCACCCTACCTGTCAGTCGAAGGTTGACGAACCACTAGCGGCCGCGGCCGGGGTCAGACGATGCGGGCAGGGCGCTCGCCCGGCCTCCGCGCGGGCGGCTCGGGCAGGAGCTCGACGGTCGCCTCTTCACCGTCGCGCCAGTAGGTGACGGCGACGGGCGCGGCGAAGGGGGCGGCGCGGACCGCGTCGAGGAACTCCATTGGCGTCGCCGCAACGATGCCGTCGACCGCCACCACGAAGTCGCCGCGGCGCAAGCCCAGCCGCGCCGCCGCGCCCACGGCGCTGCGCACCACCAGGCCCGGCCGGTCGGGCAGGGAGAGCTCGCGGCGCAGGGCCTCGGACGGGGTAACCAGGGTGAGCCCGAGGGCGCTCACCACCTGATCTCCGGCCTCGGGGGCGAGGAAATCGAAGTCGGGGATGTCGTCGAGGACCTTGCGGGAGATCCGGATCTCGGCGCCGGTGCGAAGCGCCAAGGCCATGCCGTCGCTCGGCCGGGCGTCGACCAAGAGCGGCTCCTCCCGCCCCTCGACCCTCAACTGGAGCAGGCCGTAGTAGGTCCCGTTGCGCAGATCGTGGATGTGGAGGGCCTCCAGGCGCCCCCCGAGCCCGGCCACGAGGTCGCTCATCAGGTCGTGGGTCATCGGCC
>DATKCC010000042.1:0-4639 GCA_035513375.1 Thermoanaerobaculia bacterium
TACCGGAAGCTCGCCCGGAAGTACCACCCGGACGTCTCGAAAGAGGCCGGAGCCGAGGACAAGTTCAAGGAGCTGACCGAGGCCTACGAGGTCCTGAAGGACCCCGAGAAGCGCCAGAAGTACGACCAGTTCGGGAGCGCCTGGAAGCAGGCCCGGCAGACCGGCCAGAGTCCTCCGGGGTGGGAGGGCGTGCAGTTCGACTTCGGCCAGGGCGGCGGTGGCTTCCGCTTCGAGGGGGCGGGCCCTGGCTACGGCGGTTCCGGGTTCTCGGACTTCTTCGAGATGCTCTTCGGCGAGGGCGGGCTCGGCGGGGCGCGGGCGGGCGGTAGGGGTGGATTCAGCTCCGCCGGGGGCGGAGGCCGGGCGGTCCGCCGCCGCGGCGCCGACCAGGAGGCCCCGATAACCCTCACCCTGGAGGAGGCCGCTCGCGGCGGGCGGCGGGAGCTCTCGCTCTCGGACCCCGCGAGCGGCGAGACGAAGGCCCTATCGGTCAACATCCCGGCCGGGGTGAGGCCGGGCGGCAGAATCCGCCTCGCCGGCCAGGGGGCCTCCGGGCCGGGCGGCGGTCCTCCGGGCGATCTCTTCCTGCGCGTTGACCTGGCCCCGCACCCGCAGCTCCGGCTCGACGGCCAGGATCTCCACGTCACGGTGCCCATCGCTCCCTGGGAGGCGGCTCTCGGGGGCCGGGCCACCATCCCGACCCTGAACGGCGACCTGACCGTCAAGATCCCGCCGGGGAGCTCCTCCGGCCGCCGCATCCGTCTGCGCGGTAAGGGCTTCCCGCGCCGGAAGGGCGACCCCGGCGACCTCCTAGCCGAGCTCAGGATCGTGGTCCCGGAGACGCTCTCGGAGCGCGAGCGCGAGCTGTGGAAGGGGCTCGAGGATGCTTCGGATTTCGACCCCCGAAGGGCCTGAACGCGCGAGGAAGCGATCATGGATCTCAACAAGCTGACCCAGAAATCCCAGGAGGCGGTCCAGGCGGCCCAGGCCAAGGCGCTGCGTTACGGCCAACAGGAGGTCGACGGCGAGCACCTGCTATCAGCGCTGCTCGAGCTTCCCGAGGGTCTCGTCCCCCGGCTCCTCACCCGCATGGACGTCGCGGTGGGCGACCTGCGGGCAGCTCTCGAACAGGCGCTCGATCGCCGCCCCTCGGTCTCGGGGCCCGGCGCCGAGGCCGGGAAGGTCTACGTCACCAACCGGCTCCAGCGCCTGCTGCTCGCGGCGCAGGACGAGGCCGCGCGGCTCAAGGACGAGTACGTCTCGGTCGAGCACCTGATCCTGGCCTTCCTCGACGAGGGCGAGTCGACCGAGGCCGGCCGCATCCTCGCCCGCCACGGCGTCACCCGCGACCGCTTCCTCGCCGCCCTGACGGCGATTCGCGGCAGCCAGCGGGTGACCAGCGCCAGCCCCGAGTCCGCCTACGAGGCGCTCGAGAAGTACGGCGTCGATCTCGTCGCCCTGGCCCGGGCCGGCAAGCTCGACCCGGTGATCGGCCGGGACGCGGAGATCCGCCGGGTGGTTCGTATCCTGTCGCGCAAGACCAAGAACAATCCGGTCCTGATCGGTGAGCCGGGCGTCGGCAAGACCGCGATCGTCGAGGGTCTCGCCCAGCGGATCGTCCGGGGCGACGTGCCGGAGTGGCTCAAGGACCGCTCGATCTTCTCGCTCGACCTGGGCTCCCTGCTCGCCGGCGCCAAGTACCGTGGCGAGTTCGAGGAGCGCCTGAAGGCGGTCCTCAACGAGATCAAAGAATCCCAGGGCCGGGTGCTGCTGTTCATCGACGAGGTGCACAACATCGTCGGCGCCGGCCGCACCGAGGGCTCGACCGACGCCGGCAACCTGCTCAAGCCGATGCTCGCCCGCGGCGAGCTCCATTGCATCGGGGCGACCACCCTCGACGAGTACCGCAAGCACATCGAGAAGGACGCCGCTCTCGAACGGCGGTTCCAGCCGGTGATGGTCGATCCGCCGAGCGTCGAAGACACGATCTCGATCCTTCGGGGCCTGAGGGAGCGCTTCGAGGTCCACCACGGCGTGCGCATCCAGGACAGCGCCCTGGTCGCGGCGGCGGTGCTCTCGAACCGCTACATCACCGACCGCTTCCTGCCCGACAAGGCGATCGACCTGATCGACGAGGCCGGGGCCATGGTGCGCACCGAGATCGACTCGATGCCCGCGGAGCTCGACGAGGTGACCCGCCGGATCATGCAGCTGGAGATCGAGGAGGCGGCGCTCAAGAAGGAGAAGGACAAGGCGTCGAAGGAGCGCCTCGAGGCGCTGCGCAGGGAGCTCGCCGACATAAAGGCCCAGGCCGGCGCCATGCGCGCCCGCTGGGAGCGGGAGAAGGACGCGATCGATCGGGTCCGGGCGGTGCGGGAGCGGATCGAGGAGGCGCGGCGCCAGGTCGAGATCGCCGAACGCGACTACGACTTGAACCGCGCGGCCGAGCTCCGGCACGGCCAGCTGCCGCAGCTCGAGGCCGAGCTCGCCGAGGCCGAGCGCCAGCTCCACGCGGGCGGCGAGGGGGCCCCGCTCCTGCGCGAGGAGGTCACCGAGGAGGAGGTCGCGGAGATCGTCTCGCGCTGGACCGGCATCCCGGTGACCCGGTTGGTCGAGGGCGAGCGCGAGAAGCTCCTGCGGCTCGACGAGATCCTCCACCGTCGGGTGATCGGCCAGGACGAGGCGGTGCGCCTGGTGGCCGACGCCGTGATCCGCGCCCGATCCGGAATCAAGGACCCGCGCCGCCCGATCGGCTCGTTCATCTTCCTGGGGCCGACCGGCGTCGGCAAGACCGAGCTCGCCAAGACGCTCGCGGAGGCCCTGTTCGACTCCGAGGACAACATGGTCCGGATCGACATGTCCGAGTACATGGAGCGCCACGCCGTATCGCGTCTGATCGGCGCCCCGCCGGGCTACGTCGGCTACGAAGAGGGCGGCCAGCTCACCGAGGCCGTGCGGCGCAAGCCCTACTCGGTAATCCTCTTCGACGAGATCGAGAAGGCCCACCAGGACGTGTTCAACGTGCTCCTCCAGATCCTCGACGACGGCCGGGTGACCGACGCCCAGGGGCGCACCGTCGACTTCAAGAACACGGTGATCATCATGACCTCGAACATCGGCTCCCACCACCTGCTCGAAGGGGTGACCGAGGTCGGGGAGATCAAGGAGCAGGCGCGCGATGCGGTGTTGGCCGAGCTCCGGCGCCATTTCCGGCCCGAGTTCCTGAACCGGGTGGACGACATCGTCCTGTTCCGGCCGCTGACCCTCGCGGAGATCGAGCGGATCGTCGACCTCCAGACCGCGGACTTGCGCAAGCGGCTGGCCGACCGCAACCTCCGGATCGAGCTGTCGGATGCCGCCCGCACGCTCATCGCGCGCAAGGGCTTCGACCCGGTCTACGGCGCCCGCCCGCTCAAGCGTTACCTCCAGCACGAGGTCGAGAGCCGCATCGGCCGCGCGATCATCGCCGGCGAGGTGACCGACGGCTCGACTCTGCGGGTGGACGCCGAACGCGGTGAGCTCACGGTCCGGATCGAATCGCCGGCCGGGAAGACCGAGAAGGCCGGGGCCGCCGAGGAGGCGCCGGCCGCGGTGTCGCCGTGACCGAGCGCCCACGGCTGATGAACCGTCCCGCTCGCCGCCCGGACAGACCGGACGATCCTCCCAGGTCCCGGTAGCCGTCCGCGGAGCCGGAGCCATGAGGAGCTCCAAGGAAAGGGGAGACTTTCCATGAAGTTTCGGCCCATCCCACAGAGACCGAAGGTCACGCTCCTCGCCGCCGTCGCAGGTGCCCTCGCCGCCGCGGCCGTGGCGGTGGTCGCCGCCGACTCCGACCCGGCCCCCGCGCCCGCCACCGACCCGGTGGTCGCGCACGCCGAGCAGATGATCCAACGCGGCAGGCACGTCTTCCGCTACGACCGCATGGGGAGCCACACCTTCTTCAGCCGCGCCCTCAAGCTCCATCGCGCGCTCGACGAGGTCACCCCCAGCCAGGCCCTCTCCCTCGGGCTCAAGGTGGACTCGGAGGCCCTGCCGCCGGCGGTGATCGACGCCCTCCTGGCGGGTCAGGTCGATCTGGACGACCCGGCGGTGACCCGGTTCCTGATTCTGTCGAACGCCGTCGTGGGCGTGATCGGCGAGGAGACGCCGGCGGGCGGCCTGTGGGAGGTGGGCATCACCTGCGCCCTCTGCCACTCCACCGTGGACGATTCCGTGGCTCCCGGCATCGGCAGGCGCCTCGACGGCTGGGCCAACCGGGACCTGGACGTGGGCCAGATCATCGCCATTGCGCCGAGGCTGAAACCAATCGCCGAGCTCCTGGGGGTGAACGTGGCCACGGTCCGCACCGTGCTCCGGAGCTGGGGTCCGGGCAAGTTCGACGCCCACCTGAACCTGGACGGCCGCGCCTTCCGACCCGACGGGAAGACGGCGGCCGTTCTCATCCCGCCGGCCTTCGGCCTGGCCGGCGTGAACCTCCACACCTATGAGGGGTGGGGGTCGGTCACCTACTGGAACGCGTTCGTCGGCAACCTGGAGATGAACGGCAAGGGGACCTTCTGGGACCCCCGCCTGGCCGACCCGGTGAAGTACCCGGTGGCCGCCGCCGCGGGCTTCGACGAGGTGCGCGACGAGCCGGACG
>DATKCC010000043.1:0-5161 GCA_035513375.1 Thermoanaerobaculia bacterium
CGTGGCCGGCGAGCGGGCGTTCTGGCTCTACGAAACCCACGGCCTGCCGCTCGAGGTCATCCGGGAGATCGCCGAGGAGGAGCGGATGGGGCTCGACGAGGCGGGCTTCGAGCGGGCGCTCCGGGCGCAGCAGGAGCGCTCGCGTGTATCGGCGAAGAAGCGTCCAGACCTGATAGTGGCAGCTCGGAGGGACGACCTCCCCACGACGCAATTCGTGGGCTACGACCGTCTTATTCTTGAAGGCGCCAGAGTGTTGAGCTTGGCTGAGCATCTCAACGTCGAGTTAGCGGACGCCAGTGTCCCGATGGGCCGGGCAACGGACATCCTCGGGGCCGGAAAGAGTGGCGTGGTCGTTCTCGACCGCAGTGTTTTTTACGCCGAAGCCGGTGGGCAAGTGGGTGATCCAGGAGTCATTACCTGGAGCGACAGGTCGAAGGACGGTCGCGCGCGGGTTACCGATGTCCAGAAAGAGGCAGGGATCTACTACCACCTCATCGAAGTCGAGGAGGGCACCCTCCGGCAGGGCCAGGAGGTGGCGCTCGCGGTCGCCCCCGAGCACCGCCTTCCGACCCAGCGCAACCACACCGCGACCCACCTGCTCCACGCCGCCCTGCGCGAGGTCCTGGGGCCGGGCGTGCGCCAGGCCGGGTCGCTGGTCGCCCCCGACCGGCTGCGGTTCGACTTCACCTGCCACCGGCCGGTCGCCCCGGAGGAGCTCCGCCGGGTCGAGGACCGGGTCAACGAGTGGGTGCTGCGAGCGGCGCCGACGCAGATCGAGGAGCGCACCTACCGCGAGGCGGTCGCGGCCGGCGCTATGGCGCTCTTCGGCGAGAAGTACGGCGACGTGGTGCGCACCGTCGAGGTGCCGGGCGTGAGCCTCGAGCTCTGCGGCGGCTGCCACGTCGCCAACACCGGCGAGATCGGGCTCTTCCTCCTCACCGGCGAGCGCGGCATCGCCTCGGGGGTGCGGCGGGTCGAGGCGGTGACCGGCGCGGCAGCGCTCGCCCGGGTCCGGGAGCGCGAGGCGCTGCTGGCGGCGGTCGGTGAGGCCCTGGGCGGCCCCGCCGAGCGGGCGCCGGAGGAGATCGCGGCGCTCCGCGCCGACCTCGCCGAGCGGGACCGGGAGCTCGCGAGGCTGCGCATGGACCTGGTGGCCGGGCGCGCCGGCGGCGCCCCGGCCGGGGAGGCGGTGGACGTCGACGGCATCCGGGTCCTCGCCCGCGAGGTGCCGGCGGCGCCCGCGGCGGAGCTGCGGAACATGGCCGACGCGCTGCGCTCGAAGCTCGGCTCGGGGGTGGTGGTCCTCGGCACGCGCGACGGCGCCAAGGTCTCGCTCGTCGCCGCGGTCACGCCCGATCTGACCGGCCGGGTCCAGGCCGGACGCCTGGTCCAGGCGCTCGCGGCCCTGGTGGGTGGCGGCGGCGGCGGCCGGCCGGATTTCGCCCAGGCCGGGGGCAGGGAGCCGGACAAGCTCCCCGAAGCGCTAGCCGCGGCGCCGGAGACCGTCCGCGAGCTGATTTCGTAGGGTGCGGCTTGCGTGCACCGATCGTAGGGTGCGGCTTGCCGCACCGAGCTGAACAGTCGTAGGGTGCGGCTTGCCGCACCGAACGAAGCCCGAACAGTCAAGATCCCCGCCGGAATCGGTGCGGCAAGCCGCATCCTACGAGATCTGCTACACTCGGGACGATCTATCGGTGCAACCGATGAGGAAACCTCGCGCCATCCGGCCCGTCTTGCGCGCCGTGCTCGCCACGGCGGTCCTGCTCGCGCCGGTCCTGGCCGGGGCGGCGGTCGAGGTCCGGTCCGGCTCGGCGGGCCGCCATGTCGTCACCAACGAGAACGAGAGCCAGCGCGCCAGGCGGCTCGCCCCCTACCTGGTGGCGCCCGCCGAGGATGACCTCCTCACCCTGATCGAGCGCCACGCCGTGGACCGTGGGCTCGATCCACGCCTGGTCCGGGCCGTGGTGCAGGTCGAGTCGGGGTACAACCCGGCGGCGCTCTCGAACAAAGGAGCGATGGGCCTGATGCAGCTCATGCCCACGACCGCCCGCGACCTCGCCGTCGAGCGACCGTTCGAGCCCGAGGCCAACCTCCGGGGCGGCACCGAGTACCTCCGCGCCCTGATCGAGCGCTTCGGCGGTCGCATGGAGCTCGCTCTCGCGGCCTACAACGCCGGCCCGTCGGCGGTCGAGCGCTACGGCGGCGTCCCGCCCTACCCCGAGACCCTCGACTACGTCCACAAGGTCCTCTCCCTCTGGCGGGGGGAGGCCCTCCCCGCGATCGTACCCGCGCGGGCCTTCCCCCTGGCCCCTGCCCGGCCGGTCGTCTGGCGGGCCGGTGGCCAGCGCGCCCACCTGACCAACCTCCAGAACTGACCGGCGGGCCACCGCCTCTGCCGCCGGCCGCCTCCGGGCCCGGCACGTACCTGTACAATCCACGCGCTCCCGCCCCGCCGCGGTCACCCGGCCATGCTCAACGTCCCCAATCTCCTCACCCTCCTGCGCATCCTGCTCGTGCCGCTCCTGGTGGTGGCGCTGCTGACCAAGTTCGAGGGCAAGGAGTACGTCGCCCTGGGGCTCTTCCTGCTGGCCGCCTTCACCGACGTCCTCGACGGCTATGTCGCCCGGCGCCAGAGGAAGATCACCCGCCTGGGCAAGCTCCTCGACCCTGCCGCCGACAAGATCCTGATGTCGGCCGCCTTCATCACGCTGGTCGAGCTCGACGTGGCGCCGGCCTGGATGGTGGTCCTGATCGTGGCGCGCGAGTTCGCGGTCTCGGCCCTGAGGAGCGTCGCGGCCGCCGACGACGTGGTGATCGCCGCCGACTTCTCGGGCAAGCTCAAGACCGCCGTCCACACCGTCGCCGTCTCGGTCTGTATCATCCACGAGCGGCTCCGGGACCTCGGCGCCGAGGACCCGGCGTGGCTGGTGCCGGCGGTGCTCTGGGCCTCGGTCGCGGTCAGCGTCGTCTCCGGCCTCGATTACTTCATCCGCTACGGCCGCCTGGTGCTCGAGGGCCAGTCCCCGAGCGCCCGTCCCTGATCTTCGACTCCGACCCGGCCGTCTCGCGTGCGCTCGATCCTCCAGTCGCTCGCCCTCACCTCGGCCCGCCGTTACCGGAGGGTCTTCCTCGCCACCGCCATCGTCGTCGCCGTCGCGGGTGCGCTCACCACCCGCATCGAGCTCGAGACCGACATCCTCGAGCTCCTCCCGAAGCACGACCCCAAGATCCAGGACTTCCTGGAGGCGATGGAGCGTTTCGGCGGCGTCGACTACCTCCTGGTGGTGGTGCGGGTGCCCGAGGGCCTGGCGGCGGAGCCCTACGAGCTGCTGGTCGACCGGCTGGGCGAGCGGCTCGAAGAGCTCCCGGAGCTCGAGCGGGTGGACTACCGGATCGGCGCCCCCGAGGAGCTGATCGAGACGGTCTACCCGAGGGCGCTCCTGTTCCTCGACGGCGAGGGGCGGGAGGCTCTGGCCGAGCGGCTGTCGGAGACCGGCGTCCGGGAGCGTGCCCAGGAGCTGCGGCGGTTCCTGACCACGCCTCAGAGCCTCGCGCTCAAGGAGCTGGTCAAGATCGATCCCTTCGGCCTGGCCGAGATCTTCCTCAGCCGCCTCGAGGCGACCCGCGGCGAGCTCGCCGTCGACTGGACGAGCGGCTACTACTTGTCGCGCGACCAGCGGCTGCTGTTGCTGCTCGGGAAGCCGGTTCGGCCACCCCAGGACACCGACTTCGACATCCTCCTGGTCGACGCCGTCGAGCGTGAGGTGGGCGCGGCGCTCGGCGACTGGGAGGAGATCGCCGGGCCGGAGCCGCCGCCCGCCCCCGAGGTGGTCCTGGGCGGCGCGTACCTCACCGCCCTCGACGACTACAAGCTGATCAAGGGCGACATGGTCCGCAACATCGCGACCTCGACCCTCCTGGTGCTCGCCCTCTTCCTGCTCGCCTTCCGCCGGCTGGGGCCGCTGCTCTACGCCATGGCGCCGCTCGCTTGCGGGCTGGTCCTCACCTTCGGCTTCGCCGGGGTCACCGTCGGTACCCTGTCGTCGGCCACCAGCGGCACGGCGGCGCTCCTGATCGGCTTGGGGATCGACTTCGTGATCGTCTCTTACGGCCGCTACGTCGAGGAGCGGCGCCGCGGCGCCGAGATGGAAGCGGCGCTCGCCACCATGGCGGCGACCTCCAGCCGGGCGGTGGTGGTGGGCGCGGTGACCACCGCCGCGACGTTCTTCGCCTTCCTGGTGACCGACTTCACCGGCCTTCGCCAGATGGGTTTCCTGACCGGCACCGGCATCCTCTTCTGCATGGCCGCGGTGCTCGTCCTGCTGCCGGCACTGATCGCCTGGGGCGAGCACCGGCATCAGCGGCGAGAGAGCCACCCGAACCTCTACCTTCACAGCTTCGGCACCGGTCCCTTGATGCGCTTGTGCGTCCGTCACCCGGTCCCGACCCTGGCCGTCGGCGCCCTGGTGACTGCGGCCGCCGTCGCGGGCGCCCTGGGGCTCGAGTTCGAGGAGGGGATGAAGTCCATGCGGCCCGAG
Organism: Thermoanaerobaculia bacterium; assembly: GCA_035513375.1. Lineage (GTDB taxonomy): Bacteria > Acidobacteriota > Thermoanaerobaculia > Multivoradales > DATKCC01 > DATKCC01. Next base: position 4,539 of record DATKCC010000043.1, read on the forward strand.
AAGGGCAACCGGGGCATCGAGGTGGGCGAGGAGGTCGCGCGGCACTTCGACTCCGGCTTCGACGCCATGATGCTGATGATCCGGGGCGACGACCTCGATGAGGTCTTCGCGCGTGCCGAGGCCGCGACCGCAGGCGCCCGGCGCCTGGTGCAGGACGGGGTGATCCTCGGCTACTCCGGGCTCACCAGCCTGGTCCCGAGCCCGGTGCGCCAGCGGGAGGCCCTGGAGTGGCTCGCGGAAGGGCGAGCGAGCGGCCGCCTAGACGCCGCACGGATCGCCGGGGACTTCCGGGCCGCGCTCGCCGAGGAGGGCATGCGGGCCGAGCCCTTCGAGCACGGGCTGGAGCTCCTCGCCGAGGCCCTCGCGGTCGAGGAGCCGGTCTCCCCGGCGGCGCTCGCCGCCGAGCCCGAGACCGGGCAGCTCCTCGACCGGTACCTCCAGCGGGCGAGCGCCGAGGAGGGCGGCGGCTGGGTGAGCGTCATCTACCTCTACCCGCCGCTCAACCGCTGGCGCCGGGCGCCGCCGCCGCAGGCGGTCGAGCTCGCCGAGGAGCTCGGCTCCGGCGTCGCGCTGACCGGGCCCAACGTGATCAACCAGCGCATGCGCCAACGGGTGCGGCGCGA
>DATKCC010000044.1:0-3065 GCA_035513375.1 Thermoanaerobaculia bacterium
GTCGACCTCTACGGCCAGAGCGCCGACCACGCGCCGATCCTGGCGGCCTGCGAGGCCCACGGCGTGCCGGTGGTCGAGGACGCCGCCGAGGCCCTCGGCGGGACCTACCGGGGGCGCAGCGTCGGCGGCTTCGGCCGCTTCGGAGTGTTCTCCTTCAACGGCAACAAGATCGTCACCACCTCGGGCGGCGGCGCCCTGGTCGCGGACGACGGCGCGACGATCGCCCGGGCCAGGAAGCTCGCCTCCCAGGCGCGCGAGCCGGCCGCCCACTACGAGCACCGCGAGCTCGGCTTCAACTACCGGCTCTCGAACCTCCTCGCCGCCGTCGGCCGCGCGCAGCTCCGGGTGCTCGACGAACGGGTGGCGGCGCGCCGGCGGACCTTCGAGCTCTACCGCGAAGCGCTCTCCGACCTCCCTGGGATCGAGTTCATGCCCGAGGCGCCTTACGGCCGGTCGAACCGCTGGCTGACCTGCCTCACCCTCGACCCCGCCCGCGCCGGCGCTGACCGCGAGGCCATCCGCCTCGCCCTCGAAGCCGAGGACGTCGAGGCCCGGCCTCTCTGGAAGCCGATGCACCTGCAGCCGGTCTTCGCCGGCTGCGAGACGGTCGGCGGCGCCGTCGCCGAGGAGCTCTTCGAGCGTGGCCTCTGCCTACCCAGCGGCTCGAGCCTCTCGGACGCCGATCGGGAGCGGGTGGCCGGGCTGGTCCGGAGCGCGCTGTGCCCGCCACGGTGACCGGCGGCTATCGGGAAGCCCTCCACCTGCGGGTCGCCGAGCGGGTCGGCGGCATGTCGGAGGAGACCGCGGCCCGGTGGATCGGGGGGCACGGCCTCCTGTCGATGGCCCGCTGCGAGGCCCTCCCGGGGGGCGTCCGACGCCGCCTCGCCGACCGCGCCCGGCGCACCGCCGCCTACAACCTGCTGCTGATCTCGCGCTTCCAGGAGGCGATCGTGGCCCTGGGCGACCTCCCGGCCTGTCCGCTCAAGGGGATCCAGCTCCTCGACACGGTCTACCGGGAGGACCCGGGCTCGCGAGTGCTCGCGGACGTCGACCTCCTGGTCCCGGCCGAGCGGATCGACCAGGCGGTCGAGCGGCTCGAGGCGGCCCTGGGGCTCGAGGAGACGCCGTTGAGCCGCCGGCTCCAGGGGATCTCCTCCGAGCGGATCCTCGCCGGTCGCGGCTTCGCGCTCGAGCTCCACGACCGCCTCGGTTTCGCCTACGGCTGGGCCTCGACCTGGGAGGATCTCGCGCCGGCGCCCGCCCAGGTCCACGACCGCGCGGTCCACTCCCTCAGCCGGGAGGCAACCCTGGTCCACCTGGTGGCTCACTTGGTCAAGCACCGGCCGCTCTCCCGACTGGCCTGGGTCGAGGACGTCCTGCGCTCAAGCGAGGCGGGTGTGGACGAGGCCGGAGTGGTCGAGGTCGCCCGGCGGATCGGCGCGCTGCGCCCGCTGATCGCCGGGGTAAGGGTCCTGCGCCGCCTGGTGGGCGAGGGTCTCCTCCCGGGGATCCCGGAGACCGTGGGCGGCCTCGGCGGCAAGCTCGTCGCGGCCAACGAGCGCCTCCTCTGGAGCGAGCTCGCGCGCCGGCCGCTGCCCGACCCGGTCGCGCTCAGCGCCCGGCGGCAGGCCGGCCCCCCACCCTTCCTCTCCGGCCTGCTCCTCGCCGACCGGCCGAGCCACGCCCTCCGGATCGTCCGGATCAAGGCGCTGGCGGCCCTGCGGCGGGCGCCGGAAGACCCCGGCCCGCCGCGGGACCTCGAGCGCGATCTCCGGTAGAGTCCGCCCATCGGAGCGAGATGGCGTCCCCTGTGGTGAAGCGTTCGTCGGAGAGCCCGGGCCTCGGCCGGACCCTGGGCTGGGTACGGGCCGGCCTCCTGACCCGCCGGGTGCAGTTCGCCCTCGACCTCGCGGTCCTGGTCGCCGCCTTCGCTCTCTCCTATCTGCTCCGGTTCGACTTCGAGATTCCCGCGCCCTACCGCGAGCGGGCCTTGATCCAGCTCCCGGTGGCGGTGATGGTGCAGTTCGTCAGCCTCACCCTGACCGGCGTCTACACCTTCGTCTGGCGCTACATCGGCCTCCGCGAGCTCGGCACCTTCGGCCGGGCGGCCCTCATCTCGGCGCTGCCCCTGCTCCTGCTGCGCATCGGCCTGCCGCAGAGCTTCGAAGCCTGGCGCATCCCGCTCTCGGTGGTGATCGTCGACACCGTCCTCGGCTTCGGCGGGCTGGTGGCGCTACGGGTCTTCCGGCGCACCCTCTACGAGCGCTTCGAGCGCCGGGGACGGGCGCGACTTGGGGGGACGGGCCGGCGCAAGCGGACCCTGCTGATCGGCGCCGGGCAGGCCGGCATCCTCGCCGTCCGCGAGATCCACGGGCGGGGCGACACCGACATCGACGTCGTCGGCTTCCTCGACGACGACCCCCTGAAGCAGGGCATGGTGATCCACGGCGTACGCGTGCTCGGCACCACCCACGACCTCGCCCGGCTCGCCCGCGAGCTCGAGGCCGACCAGGCGGTGGTCACGGTCGCCGAGGCCGACCCCCGGACGGTGCAGGAGATCGTCGAGGTCTGCCAGCGGGCGCGGCTCGAGGTGCGGACGATCCCGGGCCTCTACGAGGTGCTCCAGGGCAAGGTCTCGATCAGCCGCTTCCGCGAGATCCGGATGGCGGACCTGCTGGGCCGCCCCCCGGTGCGCCTCGACGAGGAGGCCCTGGAGCGCTTCCTGACCGACCGCCGGGTGATGGTCACCGGCGCCGGCGGCTCGATCGGCGCCGAGCTGGCGCGCCAGATCGCCCGCTTCCGGCCGGCCCACCTGCTGCTCTACGAGCGCGCCGAGTTCGCGCTGTTCGACGTCGACCGCGCGCTCCGGGCGCTCTGGCCGGAGCTCTCGATCGTGCCCCTGGTCGGCGACGTCGGCGACGAGGAGCGGCTGCGGGAGGTCTTCGAGCAGGGGGTTCCGGACGTGGTCTTCCACGCCGCCGCCCACAAGCACGTGCCGCTCATGGAGTCGAGCCCGGGCGAGGCGGTGCGCAACAACACCCTGGGCACCGAGGTGATCGGGCGCC
>DATKCC010000045.1:0-2567 GCA_035513375.1 Thermoanaerobaculia bacterium
GCCGGGTGGACGCGGTTGACCACCAGCGGGCCCAGGCGGTAGGAGGCCTCCCGCAGCCGCCGGGCGAAGAACAGGGTGTCCGGAATGCGCTCGCGCCCGGGCCCGGCGACCAGCAGGAAGCGCGTCCGCTCCGACGCCAGCAGCTCCTCGACCTGGCGAGCACGCGAGCGGAAGCCGTCGAAGAGCGGGCCGAAAGCCTGGAAGAACTCCAGCATGTCGCGGAGGAAGTCGAGCCCCACCACCCGGTCGAGGAGCCCTTCCAGGCGCCTGCCGAGAAAGCCCAGCCCGGTTCCCGGCCGGAGGCGCCCCGACTCGTCGAACCAATCGCGCAGGGCGAGCTTCAGGGCGCCGCTGTCGAGGAAACGTACGATCCGAGACGGCGCTTCTAGGAAGTCGAGGGCCTGGCGGGTCGGCGGCGTGTCCAGGATCACCTGCTGGTAACGGCCCTCCCGGGCGACCTCGAACAGGCGTTCGACCGCCATGTACTCGAGCACTCCCGAGAGGGTGCCAGCCAGGTGGCGGTAGAAACGGTTCGCCAGGATCCGCCGCCGGGCCTCCTCGTCGGGGGCGTAGCGCTCGACCAACCGATCGAAAGTTCGGCGGGCGTCGAGCAGGCTGGCGTCGAGGCGGCCCGCGCCGGCCCCGCGCCCGGCTCGACCGATCCCGGCGAGCGGGACCTCGACCTCACGGTCCCGCGCCTCCTCCCCCACCCCGAGGGCGTCCTTGAGCCGGAGCGACGGGTCGAAGGTCATCACCAGGGTGTCCCGCCCCCGGAGCGCCGAATGGATTCCCAGGGCCGCGGCCAGCGTGGTCTTCCCCACCCCGCCCGAGCCGACGACCACGAGCAACGGAGCGTCCGGATCGAGGATCGGCTCCGGGCTCATCCCCCGCCTCCCTGCTGAAGCGCGATACACCGCACGAGCGCAGCCACCAGCTCCGGCCCGCGGGCGACCGGCAGCAGCGGGAGCTCGATCCGGCCCGACCCCTGCGGCCACTCCGCCGCCAGCCGCGCCAGCTCCCGCAGATTGACCGCGCGGCGGCGCCGCCAGAGGTCGACCAGCGCCGCCGGGGCGCCGTCGAGGGCGCTCGCCGCGCCGGCGCCCGCTCGGCGCCCCTCGTCCGGTAGCGGCGGGTAGAGACCGTTGACCACCAGCAGGTCGGGCCGACGGTCGAGCTCCGCTGCGAGCATCCGGGAGAGCTCGAGGGCCTCCTGGACCGGCATCTCCTCGGCCTGGGTCACGACCGCCACGGCCGAACGGTCCGGGTCGCCCACCAGCTCGGCGATCCTGGTCGCGATCCGGCCGAACGGGCCACCCTCCACCACCTCGGCCACCAGCCGCGGCGCCCGGAGCATCGAGGCCCCGTGCCCGGTCGCCGGGGCGTCGAGGATCACGGTGTCGAAATGCCCTCCGTCGAGCTGGCGCCTGACGTGCTCCAGGATCGCCAGCTCCTTGAGCCCGGGCGCCCCGTCTACGAAGTGCTGGTAGACCGCCGAGGCCTGCACCCGGCGGACCACCGCGCCGAGGCGCAGCCGCTCCTCGATAACCCGGTCGACCACCGCCCTGGGCTTCAGGTGCTGGAGCCAGAGGCCGTCCCCGACGCCGGCGATCTCGCCGGCCGAGGGCGGGGCTCCGAGGAGCTGGTGGAGGTTCTCGCGGGGATCGACCTCCACCACCAGGACCCGCCGCCCTGCCGCGGCGCCCTCACGGGCCATCCACCGCGCGAGCACCGCAGCGGCCGTGCTCTTCCCCACGCCGCCCTTGCCGGTGACGACGACGAAACCCTTGCGGGCGAGGCTGTCCAGGAGCTCCATGAGCCTATTCGAGGAAGGATTGTACGCAAGGCGGAGCTCAATCCTCTTGGCGAAGGGAAGCTCAGGCTTCGGAGCGAAGGGATCTGGTGGCGGCGTCCCCTTCCCCCCTCAGAGGGGGGAAGCCTATCGAAGCCAGCTCCGGCAACCGAGCCTCGCCCCTCGATCCATGATAAAACCCCCCCCGATGGCTTTCCCCGAGACCCGGCTCCGGCGGCTCCGCCGTACGCCGACCCTCCGCCGGATGGTTCGCGAGACCCGGCTCGCGCCCGAGGACTTGGTCCTGCCGCTCTTCGTGCGCCCCGGCTCCGGGATCGCCCAGCCCGTGGGCTCGATGCCGGGGGTCTTTCAGCACTCGGTCGACCGCATGGTCGAAGCGGCAGGGGAGGCATGGGAAGCCGGCGTGCCGGCGGTGCTCCTGTTCGGGCTTCCCGAGGGGAAGGACGCGATCGGGTCGGCAGCCTGGGACGACGCCGGCGTCGTCCAGCGGGGGGTGCGGGCGCTCGCGGAGGCGCTCCCGGAGCTGGTGACTATCGCCGACCTGTGCTTTTGCGAGTACACGGACCACGGCCACTGCGGGGTCCTCCGCGGTGACACCGTGGACAACGACGCGACACTCGAGAACCTCGGTCGCCAGGCGGTCTCGCTGGCTCGCTCGGGCGTCGGGGTGATCGCGCCGTCCGACATGATGGACGGTCGGGTGGGCGCGGTCCGCTCGGCGCTCGACGCCGAAGGGTTCGAGGAGGTGGCGATCCTC
>DATKCC010000046.1:0-4251 GCA_035513375.1 Thermoanaerobaculia bacterium
CGTCGTCGCCCGCTGGGCCGGCGAGGTGCGCCGCCGGGTCGGGAGCTGGGAGGCGATCGAGGCGCTCCTCCAGGAGATGCTCTCGGACAGCGGCTACATGGAGCTCGCCTACGTCATCGACGGCGAAGGCACCCAGCTCGCCATCGCGATCAATGACGCCGTGGCCGGCACCCGCGAGATCCCGGCGACGGTGCGCGCCGGCGAGGGACTGACCGAGCGACCCTGGTTCCGCGGCGTGATGCGCCAGGGGCGCACGATCATCACGCCGGTCTACGACTCGCTGCTCTCGGGCGAGCCCTGCTTCACGGTCGCCGCGCCGGTCAAGGAGGAGGGTGGGCGGATCGTGGGCGTGCTCGGCCTGGACGTGAACGTGGATAGCTGGACGAAGATTTGAGCCGATCGGACCACCCCCCTCACCCTCGAGCCTTCGACCCGGAGCTCCGCGAGCTCGTTCCGGTCTTCGTGGAAGAGGCGCGCGACCGGCTCGAGCGCCTGGCGACCCTGGCTTCCCGAATGCCGGGGGACGAAGCGTCCCGGGATGCGGTCAAGCGGGAGCTCCACACGATCAAAGGGGCGGCGCGGATGCTTCAGCTCGGGCCGATCGCCGAGCTCGCCCACGCCACCGAGGAGTTGGTGACCGCCACGCCGGCAGGGCTGGCCCGATCGCTGACCCGGGCGGTCGATCGGCTCTCGGAGATGGTGGACTCGGTGGCAGCAGGGGAGGCGCCGGAAGGGGAGCCGGCGCTCCCGGCGGACGGGACCGGGGGTACGGATGGAGGGGTCCGGGTCGATGCCGCGGCGCTCGACGCGGTGGCCGACGGGGCGACCCAGGTGCGGATCCATGCCCTCGCCGCCCGCGCCTCGGTGCAGCGCATCTACGAGCTCGCCCGGCTCTCCGAGGAAGGGCTCCGCGAGGAGCAGCCGCGCCAGATCCTGGCCGTTCTCGGCACCATGATCCGGCGTCTGGCGGTCGACGTCGAGTCCGGCCACCGGCGGCTCCTGCGCGCGGCCGAGGACGGGCTCGAGCGCCTGCTCGCCCTCCAGCTCCAGCCCCTCCGGGGCTCCCTCCTCCAGCTCGCCCGCTACGCCCGCGAGCTCGCCCGCTCCCTGGGGAGGGAGGTCGAGGTGCGAATCGAGGGGGAGGAGACCCGGCTCGACCGGCGGATCGCCCGCGAGCTCGAGGAGTCGCTCCTCCACCTGGTGCGTAACGCCGTCGACCATGGCATCGAGCCCGCTCGCGAGAGGGAAGCGCGGGGCAAGCCCGCCGCCGGCACCCTCCGGCTTACCGCCCAGGCCGCGGCCGGCCGGGTCCGGCTCACGATCTCGGACGACGGCGCCGGCATCGACCCGGGCGAGGTGGTGCGCCAGGCGGTGCAGGCCGGCCTGGTAGAGGTGGGAGCAGCCGAGTCGCTGACTCCCGAGGAGGCCTTCCGCCTCCTCTTCACCCCGGGATTCTCGACCCGGAGGCAGGTCTCGGAGATCTCCGGGCGGGGAGTCGGGCTCGACGTCGTCGCCGCGGCGGTCAACAGCGTGGGCGGCGAGGTGTCGCTCGCCGCGGAGCCCGGAGCGGGGACCACGGTCGTGGTCGAGGTCCCCGTCGCCCGCCGCGGCGAGGAGGTGCTCCTGGTGCGCGTCGGCCGGACCCGGTTCGCCCTGCCGTCGGCGCCGATCCACGAGGTGGTGCGGATCGAGGCCGCCGAGATCCGCGAGCGCGACGGGCGGAGCTTCGCCCAGATCGGCGACCGGCTGGTGCCATTCGTGCCCCTCGCTCGCCTCTTCGGCCAGCCGGTCCCGGAGCGACCGCTCCTCCTGATCGGCCGGGTCTCGGGCCAGCCGCTGGCGGTGGCGGTCGACGGCGTGGACGGTGAGGAAGAGGTCCTGGTCCGGCCGGTGACCCGGGCGGTTGCGGTCGAGCGGGTGCTCGACGGCATGGCGCTCCTCGCCTCGGGCGAGCCGATCGGGGTCCTCTCCCCGGCGGTCCTCGCCGGGGGCGAGCTCCTCGACGCCCGCCGCTCGGCGCGGCCGGCGGAGGCCGCCCGCGAACGGGTCAAGGTCCTCCTGGTCGAGGACTCGCTCGTCACCCGCGAGATGGAGCGGCGCCTGCTCGAGGACGCCGGCTTCGAGGTCACCGGCGCCGCCGACGCCGACGAGGGGCTGAGCTACCTCGGCGAGGGCCGGTTCGACTGTCTGGTGATCGACATCGAGATGCCGGGCATGGACGGCTACGCCCTGACCCGGCATTTGCGAGAGATCCCCCGCTTCGCCCATCTGCCGATCATCGTCGTCTCCACCCGCGATCTCCCTGAGGACCGCCTCCAGGGCCTCCAGGCGGGGGCCGACGCCTATCTCACCAAGCAGGGGCTCGACGCCGGCGAGCTCGTCGACCTCGTGCGGCGTCTGAGCGGTACCCGGTGAGCGACGAGCACCCGCCCCTCCGGGTCCTGGTGGTCGACGACTCGGCCTCGGTCCGGGCGGTGCTGCGGCGCTTCTTCTCCTGGACCGACGACATCGAGGTGGTCGGCGAGGCGGCCGACGGCCAGGCCGCGGTCGACCAGGTCCTCGAGCTCTCGCCGGACGTGGTGCTGATGGACCTCGTCATGCCGGGCATGGACGGCTATGCCGCGACCGAGCGGATCATGGAGCTGCGCCCGACGCCGATCGTGGTCCTCTCCTCGCGAGCCAACCGCAACCAGGTCCGGATCGCTTTCGAGGCCATGCGCCGCGGGGCCGTCGAGGTGCTCGGCAAGCCCGAGGACACCGGCTCCTGGCGCCAGCTCGCCGACACCCTCCCCGCCATGGTGAGGACCGCGGCCACCGCCCGGACACGCCCGGCCCGGCAGCGCGCCCGGCCCCAGGCCGAGGTGGCGGCCACGCCGCGGGCGCTGCGGTGGGCGGGGATCGGCGCCTCGACCGGCGGCCCGGCGGCGCTCCGGGAGCTGTTCGAGGCCCTGCCGCCGAGCTTTCCGATGACCTTCCTGGTGGTCCAGCACATCACCGACGGCTTCGAGGTCGGCCTCGCCGATTGGTTGAACCGGGAGCTCCCCTTCGACGTCGGGCTGGCCGCGCACGGCGAGCAACCGCCTCCGGGATCGGTGCGGATCGCCCCGGGGGGCTCCCACCTCGTCCTCGGCGCCGGAGAGGTCCTCCGCCTGGACCGGGCGACGCCGCCCCAGAAAGGGCACCGGCCCTCGGTCGACGCGCTGTTCTCGTCGATGGCGAGGATCGCGCCCGAGAGCTCGGCCGCCGCACTGCTCACCGGCATGGGGACCGACGGCGTCGAGGGCCTGGTCGAGCTCCGGAAAGCGGGGGCCTTGACCATCGCCCAGGAGATGGTGAGCTGCGTGGTTCACGGGATGCCGCGGGCGGCGGTCGAGCGAGGAGCGGCGGAGATCGAGCTCACGCCCCGCCAGATCGCCCGCTTCCTCACCGGATGCTCCCCGTCGGGGAAGGGCGCGGCGTGAGCGCCCGCCCCGCCGCGGTCTCCGAAGAGGCCCTCGCCGGCCTCGTCGGCCTGGTCCGGGAGGAGACCGGCAACGTCGTCCCCCGGGTGCGTTTCGGCTTCCTCGAGGAGATCGCCGCCCGCCGCGCCCGGGCTCGGGGCTTCCCGCGCGCCGAGGAGTACGTGCGGGAGCTCGCCGCCGGCCGGCTCGACGGGGAGTGGGAACAGCTCATCCCGCTCATCACCGTCAAGGAGTCGTACTTCTTCCGCGCGCCGCAGCAGTTCGCGGCCATCGAGCGCCATGTCCTGCCCCGGATTCTCAGGGCGAAGGGGGCCGCCCGCACCCTCCGCATCTGGTCGGCTGCGGCCGCCCGCGGCGAGGAGGCGGCCACCCTGGCCATGATCCTCGCCGAGCACCAGGCCCTGGCGACCTGGGACTGGACGATCGTCGCCACCGATCTCGACGCCGAGGCCCTGGCCGCCGCCGAGCGCGGCCTCTATGGCGAGCGGGCGATCGCCAAGGTGCCGCCGCGCCTGCTCGAGCGCTGGTTCACCCGGCGGGGAAACCTCTACGAGCTCCACCCAGGGATCCGCGGCCGGATCGAGTACCTGCCGCTCAATCTCGCCCACCCGCCGTTCCGGGCGGTGCCGCCGGGCGGCTTCGACCTGATCCTGCTGCGCAACGTGCTCATCTACTTCCGCCGGCCGCTCCAGCGCCGGGTCGTGGCCGAGGTCTGCCAGCGCCTCGAGCCCGAGGGCTACCTCTTCCTCGGGGCCTCGGAGACCCTCTGGCAGATCTTCGACCAGCTCGC
>DATKCC010000047.1:0-2389 GCA_035513375.1 Thermoanaerobaculia bacterium
ACCACCTCGTCGATCTCGCCCGCTGCGATCCGGCCCGGAAGCTCGTCGAGGCCCCCGAGACAGGGTCCCAGCTCGGCGGGTCCGGAGCCCGTTGCGGCGCCCCCACCCGGGCGGGGCTCGCTCGGCGCCGGCACCCAACCCGCGAGCACCAGCCCGTGGTGCCCGCCCTGCTCCCGAATGCGGCTCGCGAGCTCGACCGCCCCCGGCCCCGAGCCCACGATCGCCACCCTCACAGGGGCCGGGCTACCCCCGGCACGGCTCGCCAGGCGCCAGCAGAAGAGGGCGGCGAAATCGAGGGCGGCGTAGATCACCAGCACAGAACGCGGGAACAGGCGCTCGGCGAGGAAGAAGTAAGTGCCGAGGGCGAGGACCTGGAGCACGACGGCAGGCGCGAGCCGGCGGGCCAGCTCGAGGCCGGTCCCCGGGTGGGGCGGATCGTAGAGGCCGAAGAAGTAGAGCAGCGCCACCTGTGAGAGGGCGAGGAGCGGCCAGTAGGAATGGAAGAAGCCGATCCGGTCCGGGGGTAGGAGTTGGTCGGTGAGCGGGATCGGCAAGTGGATCCGGATGGCGAGCGCGAGGTAGAAGCAGGCGGCGGCCACCGCCAGGTCGCCAGCGAACCGCAGCCAGCGCCGCAACCTCGGCTCTCCCCGGAACATGAGGGGAGTCTAGCCCGGACTACTCACCAGCCGGCGAAGCGAACCGTCGCCGATGCCTGCGGCTCCAAGGCGCGAGAAGTGCCCGTGGACCGCCCGGTCCGGTCCGCCTTCGCTATACTTCGCACTCCCGATGAAAGTCACCGAGCATCTGGAACGAGCCAAGGGCCGCCCGTTCATCAGCTTCGAGATCATCCCGCCGCTGCGCGGCGGCAACGTCCAGCAGCTCCTCGCGCTGATCGACGACCTGGTCCAGTTCCGGCCGCCGTTCATCGACATCACCAGCCACGCCGCCGAGGCGATCTTCGAGGAGACCCCGCAGGGTTTCGAGCGCCGGGTCAAGCGCAAGCGCCCGGGCACCCTCGGCGTCTGCGCCCTGATCCAGAACAAATGGGACGTCGACGCTGTGCCCCACATCCTCTGCCGGGGGTTCACCCGCGAGGAGACCGAGGACTTCCTGATCGAGCTCCGCTACCTGGGGATCGACAACGTGCTCGCGGTCCGCGGCGACGACAGCGGCTACGAGAAGCCCCTACAGTTCGGCCGCAGCGCCAACCTCTACGCCCGCGATCTGGTCCAGCAGATCGCCGACATGAACCGGGGCAAGTACCTCGAGCGGGACCTGCTCGACGCCGAGCCCACGCGCTTCTCGATCGGGGTCGCCGGCTATCCGGAGAAGCATTTCGAGGCGCCCAATCTGGTGACCGACGTCCGTCACACCAAGGAGAAGATCGACGCCGGCGCCGACTACGTCGTGACCCAGATGTTCTTCGATAACCGGCTCTACTTCGACTACCTCGAAGCCTGCCGCAATCAGGGTATCGAGGCGCCGATCATTCCCGGGATCAAGATCCTCTCCTCGCGCAAGCAGCTCACCACCATCCCGCGGGTGTTCCACGTCGACATCCCGGAGGCGCTCTCCCTCGAGGTCGAGAGCGAGCCCGCCGAACGCGCCGAGGACGTGGGTGTCGCGTGGGCGCTCGCCCAGAGCCGGGAGCTCCTCGATCGCGGCGCCCCGGCGATCCACTTCTACGTCATGCAGAGCTCGAGCGCGATCCGCAAGGTCCTGCAGCAGCTCGAAGTCGAGCCGGCGATCGCCGGCGCCCGGCGGTAGACACGATCCGGCGGCCGGAGCCACCGGCTCTCGCGGCCGGCCGTTGGTAACCCCGATCCGGCGGCCGGAGCCACCAGCCCCTCGTAGGGTGGGCCTTGGCCCACCGGTCAAGGCGGCGGCAGTCGCTGAGGCTTCGGCGGAGGTCCTGGTGGGCCAAGGCCCACCCTACGCCTGCGCTCGCCGCTCTGGTGGGCCGAGGCCCACCCTACGCTGTCTTCGCGGGCCCACCGGCGTTGACAGCTCCTGGAGGCGGCGGTACTCTCGCGCCTGCATCACGAGCGGTCCGGTCGCAGCGAGGTAGATCTGCGGCCGGGCGCGCGGCAACCTGGGACGGACACCCAAGGTGCCTTTCTCGCTCCCCGGAGCGAGGATGCGGCCCCCCGGCGCCGAGCCGGAGGAGGCAACCAACTGTCCGGCGGAAAGGAGCCCGTTCTCGTGATGCCACGAGACGGGTTTTTCTGTTTATGGCGACGACGACAGCCACGGCCGCAGCCACCCTGCCCGCGATCCCGCCCTGCCCGGACGACCTCGACGAGCGGGCCGGGGCGCTCCTCGAGGCCCTCGCCCGGCGCGTCCTGGTCCTCGACGGCGCGACCGGAACCGCGCTGCAGGAGCGCGAGCT
>DATKCC010000048.1:0-6890 GCA_035513375.1 Thermoanaerobaculia bacterium
TGTTCGAAGGCGATCGGCGTCAGAGTCTCACCCTCCAACCGGCCGGCTCGGGGCTGGTCGACCTGCCGCTCACGGTTCGCTTCTCCGACGTCTACCAGATCGCCCGGGACGTCATCCGGGGCCGTGAAGAGGTCGGCTACAAGGTGCGCGCCGGCCTGCGCTTCCAGGTGCCGGTGGTGGGCGAGATCCGCGTTCCGGTCGAGGCCCGGGGCGAGCTGCCGCTGGTGGGGGCTCTGGCGCGCGGCGGCTAGCAGCCCGTGGTGGAAGTCCCTGTGGCTCGGGGTAGTAGTATGGCGCCCCAGGCCATGAAGCTCCGACCCTCGCTCGACTGGCTCCTGATCTGCGTCCCGGGAGCGATCTTCCTCGACTTCCTGGCGCCGGAGCGCCACACGCTGATCTTCCTCGTCGCCTGCGTCGCGGTGATCCCGCTCGCCGGCTGGCTCGGCAAGGCGACGGAGCACCTGGCGGAGCGGACGACCGACGGGATCGGCGGCCTGCTCAACGCCACCTTCGGCAACGCGGCCGAGCTGATCATCGCGCTCTTCGCGCTGCGCAGAGGCCTCACCGAAGTGGTCAAGGCCTCGATCACCGGCTCGATCATCGGCAACATCCTCCTCGTCCTCGGCGCCGCCTTCGTGGTCGGCGGCGTGCGCCACAAGGACCAGGACTTCAACGTCGCCGGCGCTCGTGTGCAGGCGACCATGCTGACCCTGGCTGCGGTCGCGCTCATCATGCCGGCGGTCTTCCACCACCTGGTCGGCGCCTCGACGGCGGAGCGGACGCTGTCGCTCGAGATCTCGGTGGTGCTGATCGTCACCTACGGCCTGATGCTCCTGTTCTCGCTCCACACCCATAAGCAGCTCTTCACCGGGACCGCGGCCCAGGCGGCCCAGGTGGTGGACGAGGGGCGCCCGCCGTGGAGCCTGCGCCGCTCGCTCGGAGTCCTGGTGGGGGCGGCGGCGATGATCGGCTGGGTGAGCGAGGTCCTGGTCGGCTCGGTCGAGGCGGCGGCCGAGTCTCTGGGGATGACCGAGGTCTTCGTCGGCGTGATCGTGGTGGCGGTCGTGGGCAACGCCGCGGAGCACTCGTCGGCGATTCTCATGGCGTGGAAGAACCGGATGGACCTCGCGGTGGGGATCGCGGTCGGAAGCTCGATCCAGATCGCTCTGTTCGTGGCGCCGGTGCTGGTCTTCACCAGTCTCTTCCTGGGCCCTGAGCCGATAGACCTGGTGTTCACCCCGGCCGAGGTGATAGCCGTCGGCCTGGCGGTCCTGATTACCGGTCAGATCGCCGGCGACGGGCGTTCGAACTGGCTCGAAGGGGTGCAGCTCCTGGTCGTCTACGCGATCCTCGGCAGCGTATTCTTCTTCCTGCCGTAGCCGATGCCGATGCGCCGCCTCGCCCTGTTCCTGGCTCTGCTGGTCGCCGCGAGCCTCTCCTACGCGCCGGAGGCGCCCGGGCTCGACCCGGTGATCTATCCCATGATCTTCCCGGTCGCCGGGGAGCATCGGTTCAGCCGCGACTTCGGCGACCCGCGCGGCCGCGCTCGTTCCCACACCGGGATCGACATCGTGGCGGAGAAGATGACGCCAGTGGTGGCGGTGGCCGACGGCACGGTGCGCTGGATCCACGGGGAGCGGGGCGGCGAGTGCTGCGCCCTGTCGGTCGTCCACGACGACGGCTGGCGCTCCCGCTATATCCACCTCAACAACGACACCCCGGGGACCGACGACGGGCAGGGCTACGGTATCGCCCGCGGTCTCCGCCTGGGGTCGCGGGTCCGGGCCGGCCAGGTGATCGGCTTCGTCGGCGACAGCGGCAACGCGGAGGAGACCGTGCCTCACCTCCACTTCGAGCTGCTGCGGCCGGACGGCTCGGCGGTGGACGTCTTCGACAGCCTCCAGGCAGCCCTCGCCGACCCCCGGACCTCGCCGGCGCCCCGAATCGCCGGGCCGCCGATCGGCCCATTCGGGGGGCGGGTCCGGGCGCAGGTCCGCCGGCCGGCGCCGGACCCGGCCGCCCCCGGTGGTGAGCTTCCCGTCCCGGTCGGGGCCGAGGCTCCCGGGGAGCCCGGCGAGGGTGCCGCCGAAGCGCTTCCGGTGACGCCGTTCCTGCCGGTCCCGGCCGACGAGTGCAGCGGTGGCTTCGAGCGTGAGATCGCGCTCGCCGAGGTGGCCAAGCCGCGGCGGCTGACGCTCTCCTGCTTCAGCTTCGATGAACCGGGTGAATGACCGTCCGCCCTCCCCGGGAGGAGGCAAGCTCCTCCCCTACGGGCGCATGGCGTCGGGAGGGCCACCGGTGGATGTAGGGGCGGAGCTCGCCTCCGCCCGCTGGCCGGCCAGGGCCCGGGAGAGGGCGCGGTCGTGGCGGTAGATGTCCTTGCGGAAGTGGGTCGCGCCGTCCTCGTCCACCCAGGCGGTCCAGTAGAGCAGGTAGACCGGGATCTTCCGCGGCAGCGGCAGGTCCATGGTGCGCCCGCTGGCGATTGCTTGCTCCACCCGCGAGCGATCCCACTGCGGATCTCCCTCGAGCACGAACTCGGCGAGATCCAGCGGCCGCTCGACCCGGATGCAGCCGTGGCTGAAAGTGCGTTCGACCTCGTCGAAGAGGTGGGTCGCGGGGGTGTCGTGGAGGTAGATGTTGTGGTCGTTGGGGAACATGAACTTGATGTCGCCGAGGGCGTTTCCGGGTCCCGGGGGCTGGCGGACGAGGTACGGGAGGTCTCCGTGCTGGGCGGCCGACCAATCTACGGCGTGCGGATCGATCGGGCGCGCCTCCTCGCCCCAGCCCTCGACCACCTCGTAGCCGTTTCGGGATAGCCACGATGGGTCGGCCGCAGCGTTCGGCGCGATCTCGGCGGCCGTTATGCTCTCCGGCACGTTCCAGTAGGGATTGATCACTACATAGCCCATCTGGTCGCTGAAGGCCGGCGTGGCAGCGCCCTCCTTGCCGACGACGACCTTGATGGTCTCGACCGTGCGGCCGTTCTCGATCAGGCTGAGCGAGTAGGCGGGCAGATTGACCTCCAGGCGCCGGGGGCCGAGCTCGGCGGGGAGCCAGCGCCAGCGCTCGAGGTTGAGCTCGAGCTGGTGCACCCGCTGCGCGGCTGGGACGTTCAGGGCGGCCATGGTCTCGGGCCCCAAGTGGCCGTCCTCGGTGATGCCGTGGTGCTGCTGGAAGCGGTGAACGGCCTCAGCGAGCACGGTACCGTAGACCGCTTCCTGCGCTTCGTCCAGGTTCTCGCCTGCCGCCGCTCGGCCCGGGCCCACTCCGCGGTTCGTCGAGTACCCCTCCACCGCCAGCCGGGCCGCGAGCGCCCGGAGCCGCGCCGCCGGCGCCCGATCGCCCTCGGTGAGGATCGGCCCCGCGGGCACCTTGGGCCAGCCCCCCTCGGCGGTGATCCGGCGGTAGCGCTCGAGGCCCTCGAACAGCCGTTCGTAACCGGGGTGGGGGGGGCGCAGGCGGTCGGCGACTGCCGCCGGGCCGCTGCCGCCGGAGGCCAGCTCGATCGAACGCGGCAGTCTGACCCGGCGCGGCTCGATCAGCCAGGCAGGGCCGAGAGAGTCGGGGTGGACCCGGCCGCTCGCGAGGTGGCGGCCGTAGAGCGCGAAGGCCTGGGAGAGCAGGGTGTCGACCGGGTAGATCTCCCGGTAGGCCGGTCGCCGGCCGAGCTCCTCGAGCTTCGCTTCGAGGAGCTCCGGGCGGTAGCGCAAGGGATCGAGGCCGTGCTCCCCGGCCCGGCGGAGGAGCTCGACCAGCTCGCGGGCTTCGCGGCTCGGGCGGCGGCCGTCGAACCAGGCCGGGTGGTGGCCGTTCGCCTCGTAGAAGGCGACCAGGGCCTGGTGGGTTCCTTCGCGCTCGCCGGGGCCGGCGAAACCGGTCACCACGCGGCTGTCCGGGCGCCGCTCGAGGTAGCCCGCGAAGGCCCGCCGGGTGTCCTCCGGCGCGCCGCCGCCGATGCGGCCCAGGCCGATCGCGGTGAGGAGGTCGGGCGACCAGCCGCCGCCGAACGCCGCGGCGACGCCGGCCAGGACCAGCGCCACCACAAGTCCCGCCATCAGGGCTCGGACCCGGGGGCGCTCGGAGCGCTCGGGAGCCATGCTCTCTTCTTTCATGGCCGGCACAAGCTGCAAGGTCCGTACCCGCTCCCGGGCGACGCTCCATCGGAACGGGTGCCGGAAGGGGAGATCCCGTCACCGCGCCCGCCGCCGCCGCCGCTCTGCGGCTGCCGCCTTGCCGGTCGTGGCGGCGAGGATCAGAGCGCCGCCGGCCCAGGCCCAGGGGCCGGGGACCTCGCGGTGGACGAGCCAGGCCCAGAGCGGGCTCGCCGCCGGCTCGATCAGGAGCAGGAGCGAGGCCTCGAAGGCGGGGACCCGCTCGAGGCTGGCGGTGAGCAGCACGTAGGCGAGCCCGATCTGGAGGACGCCCAGGTAGGTGACGGTGAGCCAGTCCCCCGCCGCCACCCGCCCCAGCGGCAGCGCCCACGGCAGACAGGCGAAGCAGGCGATCAGGTTGCCGGCGATCGCCGCCGCCGCTCCCGGCCGGGCGCGAAGGTCGCCGCCCGCTCTCAGATGAGCCGATCCGAGCCACCGGAGACCCAGGATGGTGAAGGCCCAGCTCACTCCCGAGACCGCCCCGAGGAGGTTTCCCAAGGCCGGGCGGGGGGCGGTGGCGAAGGGCTCCTGCTCGCCGGCGAAGAAGGCCGCGAGCCCGAGGCCGATCAGCGCCATCCAGCCGAGGTCGCCCCGCCGGACGCGCTCGCCGAGGAGCCGGGGGGAGAGGAGCAGGATGTAGAGCGGTGCGGTCGACTGCAGGAAGATCGCGTTGGCGGCGGTCGTGTACTTGTTGGCCGCCACGTAGAGGATCATGGTGGCGGCGTAGGCGACGCCGACGAGCCCGGCCCGCCAGGACAGGGCCTTGACCGCTCGCGGGACCAGTAGGGCGAGGGCGAGGGCGGCGATGCCGGACCGCAGGCTCGCGACTTGCCAGGCGGTGAGCTCGGTTGCCTTGATCGCCGTGCCGCCGGTCGAGAACAGGACCGCGGCCGCCACGATGGCGAGGCGCGCGCCGAGGGCGCCGGCCCGGTCTGCGTTGTCAGCTCCCGGCTCGGTCATGGTAGGGGCCGATTCTCGCAGGTAATCGGGGAGGGGCGCCCCCACCCGGCCGGGCTGCTAGCCTTCGAGCTGCTGACGCATGGCGGCGGTGATCCGCTGCCGGGTGGTGGCGAGAGTGGCCCAGGGGTCCTCCGAGAGCGCGGCCAGGCGGCGGGGGAGGCTGCGGACGGTGTAGCGGTCGGACCTGAGGGCCGGCGAGAGCTCGTCCCAGCGCAGCGGGGTGGCGACCGGGGCGCCGGCGCGAGCCCGGGTCGAATAGGGGGCGATGGCGGTCGCGCCGCGGGAGTTCCGCAGGTAGTCGAGGTAGATCTTGCCGGCGCGCTTCGCTTTCGACGGGTTGGTGGTGTAGCGGCGGGGCTCACGCCCGGCCACCCGCTCGACCACCGCCCGCGAGAAAGCCTTGGCCTCGTCCCAGCCCGCCGTCCGGTAGAGCGGGACGACGACGTGGAGCCCCTTGCCGCCGGTCGTCTTGAGGAAGCTCGCGAGGCCCAGCTCCCCGAGCGTCGCGCGCACCACGAAAGCCGCCTCGATCACCCGCACCCAGGGGACGCCGGGTCCCGGGTCGAGGTCGAAAACCAGGCGGTCCGGCCGCTCCAGGCGGTCGCGGCGGGACCCCCAGACGTGGAGCTCGAGGACGCCCATCTGGACCAGCGCGACGAGCGCCGGAAGGTCCTCGGCGACGGCGTAGGTCTCGACTCCGCCCTCCGCCTCCCCGACCTCGACCCGCCCGAGGGCGTCGGGGAAGTGCCGGTCCACGTCCTTCTGATAGAAGCACTCCCCTTCCCGGCCATCGGGGCAGCGAACCATGGAGAGGGGGCGGCCCCGGAGGTGGGGGAGGATCCAGTCGGCGACCTTGCGGTAGTACTCGGCGAGCTCACGCTTGGTGAGCCCGGCCTCTGGGTAGAGCACCCTGTCGGGCGAGGTGATGCGCACCCCCTCGAAGCGGATCGGTCCGCTCGAGCCCGCGCTCCTCCTCGTGCCCGAGCCTCCGCCCGTTGCCTCGCCCTCGACCTTGGCCTTGCCCTCTCCCACGGCCTCGTCCTCCCATCCGATCCGGACCGCCTCCTCCCGCACCACCGCCGCCGGATCCTTGTCCTCCCGCAGGCCTCGGAACGTCGGGTGCCGCAACGCGCCGCCGCGGGTCCACCCGGTGTGCTCGACCTCGGCGACGAGCTCGGGCTCGACCCAGTGGGGGCCGCGGGACCGGGAGACGCGCGGTGGGTCGACGACCGCGGGCCCGGGGCGTTCGAGCGGCTCCAGGCGGCGGCGAAGGTCCCAGAGGGCCGCGGCGGTGAAACCGGTCCCAACTTTGCCCGCATAGCGCAGACGTCCCGCCTCATCGTGGACCCCGAGGAGGAGCGCTCCCAGACCCGTGCGGCTCCCCGCCGGCTCGGTGAAGCCCACGATCACCAGCTCTTGGCGGTTGAGGCACTTGGTCTTGAGCCAGTCCCTGCTCCGGCCCGGCCGGTACGGGCGGTCCCGCCGCTTCGAGACTACTCCTTCGAGCGCGAACCGGCAGGCCTGCCGGAGGAAGCCCGGGCCGCGGCCCTCGACGTGGTCGCTATAACGGATGGGCGAGGCGGGCGGGAGCTCCTCCAAGAGCTCCCGGAGCAGGGCCTTGCGCGCCTCGAGCGGCGAGCCGGTCAGGTCCCAGCCGTCGAGGTAGAGGAGGTCGAAGACCTGGTAGTGGAGCCGCAGGGGCGCGCCCTCGGCGAGGGCCTGCTGGAGGGTCGCGAAGTCGCTCCGTCCGTCCGCGAGGAGCGCCACCACCTCACC
>DATKCC010000049.1:0-5511 GCA_035513375.1 Thermoanaerobaculia bacterium
CCCTGCGCGGCCCGGCGCTGCGGGGGCAAAGGGGATCGATGTCCTCGAGGCCGACGGTGGTCCTGTCGAACGCTCCTCGTCCAACGGGGGGCCTGGTGGCGCGCAGGGCCTCCCGGGTCCCCGAACGATGAGGAGTGCCGCGCATGACCACGCAGAGACACCTGAAGCGCCGGGTCCGGGAGCGGATGGAACGGACCGGCGAAACCTACGCCACCGCCCGCCGCCACGTCGTCGGGCTCCCCGAGGCACGACAGAGCGCCGAGCCCTTCCTCCACTTCCCCGGCAGCATCCCGGCGGCGACCGCCCTGCGCGTGCTGGCGGCCAACGCCGGCGTCGTGGCGCCGCACACCGGCGAGCCGCTGTCCGAGGCGATGGCCCTGGGGCTGGCCGGCGGCGTCGGCGCCGGCATGTTCACCTTCCGCTACGAGGCCGAGGACTTCTCCTCGTTCTTCGTCGCCGGCCGGCACCTCTGGCAGGACGACCTCGGCTTCCTCCAGCGGGCCTGCGCCCGGCTCGGCCTCGAGACCCGGGTCGAGGAGGCCTCCGGCGCCGGCCCGGCGCTGGCGAAGCTCGAGGCCGTCCTCGAGCAGTGCGGGCCAGCAGTCGCCTGGGTGGACGCCGCCCATCTGCCCTACCGGGGCATGCCGGCAGCCTGGAGCGGCGGCGCTTACCACGTGCTGGTCGTCTACCGGGTCGACCGACAGGCCGGGACCGCCCTGGTGGGCGACCTCGCCGACCGGGCGATCGAGCTGCCGCTCGAGAGCTTGGCCCAGGCCCGGGCTCGAATCAAGAAGGACCGGCACCGAGTGCTCGGGCTAGGGCGTCGGGTCGGCGGCGGCGAGCTCGACCTCGCCCGAGCGGTCCGCGAAGGCGTCACAGCTTGCGTCCACGGGCTCACCGACGCGCGGATGAAGAACTTCACGCTCGAAGCGTTCCGGACCTGGGGCGAGCGCCTCCACGGCGACCGCTCGAAGGATGGCTGGGAGCGGCTCTTCCCGCCGGGCCGGAGCCTCTGGGACGGCCTGACCTCGATCCACCAGTTCGTCGAGCACTACGGCACCGGCGGCGGCCTCGTCCGGCCGCTCTACGGCGAGTTCCTCGCGGAGGCGGGGGAGGCCCTGGGCGACCCCCGCTTCGCGCCGGTGGCGGAGCGCTACGCCGAGCTCGGGCGCGGCTGGGCGGAGCTCGCCGAGGCGGCGCTCCCGGACGAGGTGCCGGCGTTCCGGGAGGCGAAAGAGCTCCACACCCGCAAGAGCAAGCTGTTCCTGGAGGAGGGTGCCGAGGCAGGCGAGCAGATCGCAGCCGTCTGGCGGCGCTTGGAGGAGCTCCGGACCGAGGCGGGGGAGTGCTTCCCGGTTTCCGAGGAGCACTGCGACGCCCTCCGCCGGGAGCTCCAGCGGCGGGTGCTCGAGCTCTACGACGGGGAGAGAGCGGCGCTCGGGGAGTTGGCAGAGTTGGCGACGGGAGAGTAGACTCCACCCCGTTCCACAGACAGTTTTCGGGGTTTCAGGAGCCGTTTCAACGAAGTCTCGATTCGAGCAGAGTCATTCGGCCTCGGGGCCGGGAGGAGAACGATGAACGTTGGACGCTTTCTCGTAGCCGTGATCGGCGTGTTCGTAGTGCGCACCGGGCTCAACTTCCTGTACTACGGCGTGGCGATGAAGGAGAAGTTCGAGGGCCTGATCGCCGAGTACCCCGGCGTCTTCCGGGAAGGGATCGCAGGCTTCATCGTCACCGACCTGCTCTTCGCCCTGGTCCTGGTCTACCTCTGGGTCAAAGCCGGAGCGGCGTTCGGCACCGGCGCCCAGGGCGGTGCCATTTGGGGCCTGTGGATCGGCGTCCTCGTGGGCGTCGTCGGTGGGCTCTACTGGTACTTCTCCTTCGCCTTCTACACCCCGGCGGACTACGCCATGGAGGCGGTCTACCAGGTCGTCTCGCTGGTGATCCAGGGCGCCGTCGCAGGATTGATCTACAAGCGCTAGATCCGGGGTGCGGCTCGCCGCACCGAGATCGAAGGCTCGGCGGTCGATCGCTGCGCCGAGCCGCGCCCTACGATCGGTCGCGCTGGAGGCCCTCGCCGGCGACCAGGACCAGCATCAGGTCCATGACGTTGGTGCCGGTGGGGCCGGTGATGACGAGGTCTCCGAGGGCCTCGAAGAAGGGATAGGCGTCGTTTGCGGCCAGGGCCCGGCGAGCGTCCAGCCGGCGCTCCCGGGCCCTGGCCAGGCTGGCGCCGGTGGCGATGGCGCCGGCGGCGTCGGTCGGGCCGTCGACGCCGTCGGTGCCGAACGACGCGATCAGGATCCGGCCCGCCGCCTCCGGGTCCGATCCCAGGAGCTCGTCGAGGGCGACGGCCGCGCCGAGGGCGACCTCCTGGTTGCGGCCGCCCCGACCGGGGCCGGCGACCGTGACCGTGGTCTCGCCGGCGGCCACCAGGCAGGCCGGGGGGGCGGCCGGGCGGCCGCTCCGCAGGGCTTCGGCGCCGAGGGCGGCGAGCACCCGGCCGACCTCCCGCGCCTCGCCGGTCACCAGGGTCGAGAGCAGGAGCGTGGCGTAGCCCCGGCGCTCGGCTTCGGCCCGAGCGGCCTCGGCCGCGAGCCGGTTGGCTCCCACGACCGCCGCCGTGACGCCGGCGAAGGCCCGGTCGCCGGGGGCGGCCGACGCCTCCTCCTCGCCCCGGCTCCCCCGCTCGAGGTGCTCCCGGACGGCTGCGGGCAGGGCGTCCCGGAGGCCGTGGCGCTCGACGAGCCGCAGGGCGTCGTCGAAGGTCGTCGGGTCGGGCGAGACCGGGCCGGAAGCGATCACGTCCAGGGGGTCGCCCACCACGTCGGAGAGGACCAGCGCCACCACCCGGGCCGGGGCGGCGGCCCGGGCCAGGCGGCCCCCCTTCAGGCGATCGAGGTGCTTGCGGACGCAGTTGAGCTCGCCGATCGTGGCGCCGGCCGCGAGCAGCAAGCGAGTGGTCTCCCGGAGGTCGTCGAGGACGATCCCGTCGGGCGGCAGCGTCATGAGGGCGGAGCCGCCACCCGAGACGAGGCAGAGGAGGAGGTCGGCCTCGCCGAGCGACTCCGCGAGCTCCAGGATCGCGCGGGCGCCGCGGATCCCATCCGCGGTCGGCACCGGGTGGCCGCCGCCGAAGGTGGCGAGCCCGGCCGGCGCCTCGCCCTCCTGACCGGCCGGGAGAATCAGGACGCCGCCGGCGATGCGCGCGCCCAGGGCCGCCTCGGCCCCCCGGGCCATGGCGGCCGCGGCCTTGCCGATGGCCGCCAGATGGATCTCGCCGCGGACCTCGAGCAGGGTCGGGTGCTCCTCGAGGTAGCGCCGCACCAGCCGCTCCGGCTCGACCGCGGCGACGGCGGCGTCGAAACAGGCGAGGGCGTCGGCTCGGAGGTTGCGGTCCATCGCGTTCGTAGGGTGCGGCTTGCCGCACCGTTCCGTGGTAGCCGAGCGTCCGCCCGGTACGGCAAGCCGCACCCTACGTCTGGATCCGGCGCCGGTAGGCCTCGGTTTCGTAGACCTCCGGGTTGACCGCGTTCGGCGCCCGCTCGCGCCGGAGGTGGGCGAGGGCGTTGGCCGCGGCCATGGTGGCCATCTTGCCCCGGGTGTCCCGGGTGGCGCTGCCGACGTGGGGCACGAGCACCGCGCCCGGGCACTCGGCGAGCCCCGGTGCCATCGCCGGCTCGTCCTCGTAGACGTCGAGGGCCGCGCCCGCGATCCATCCCTCCTGGAGCGCCCGAACCAGGGCGCGCTCGTCGATCACCGGCCCCCGCGAGGCGTTGACGAGGTAGGCCGTGGGCTTCATCCGGCGCAGCTCGGCCTCGCCGATCAGGTGGTGGGTGTCCTCGGTCAGGGCCGGGTGGAGGGTGATGAAGTCGCTCCGTTGGAGGAGCTCCGGCAGCTCCGCCCAGGTCGCGAGGTCGTCGCTCTCGACGCCCTCCCGGAAGAAGGGGTCGTAGGCCAGGATCTCCATTTCGAAGCCGGCCGCGCGCCGCGCCACCGCCTGGCCGATCCGGCCGTAGCCGATGATGCCCAGGACCTTGCGCCGGCCGCTGCCGCCCGGGCTCACGTCCTGCCCGAGGAGGAGGTTCGGTCCCCAGATCTTGTAGCGGCCGGCGACCATGTACTGTTGGGCCTCGGGGATCCGGCGGGCGACCGCCATGAGCAGCGCCCAGGCCAGGTCGGCGGTCGTGTCGGTCAGCACGCCCGGGGTGTTGGCGATCGGGATGCCGAGCTCGGTCGCGGCCTCCACCTCGATGTTGTTGAACCCGACCGCCATCTGGGCGACTCCGAGGAGCCGCTCATTGGCCGCGAGCACCTCGCGATCGATCGGCTCGGTGAGCTGGCAGAGGAGGACGTCGCAGCCCCGCACCCCAGCGAGGAGCTCGCCCCGGGAGAGGCCCTTCGTCTCGTCTCGCTGGTGGACGGTGACCCGGGCCTCGGACTCCGCCAGCAGCTCGAGCCCCGGCTCCGGGATGTTCCGGGTGACGAAGATGTGCTTGCCGGTGGTCATCTGAGCTTGCCTCCCTCCGCGACGTAACCCGCGAACCCGCCCCGGTCCTCGCCGGCCTCCGCGAGGCGCCGGATGCCCTCCCGCAGCCGGTCCAGGCCGGTGGCGATCGACAGGCGCAAGAAGTGCTGCCCCTCGGCGCCGATCCGGCCGAAGGAGTTTCGGTCCATGGTCGCCAGGCCGTGGCGGTAGAGCAGGAACATCTGGAGCATCGCCGACGGGCTGGTTGCCGCGCGCCGCTCCTCGGGCAGGGCATCGAAGGCCTCGAGCACCCCGAGGCGCTGGCACAGGCCGGCGACGTTCGGAAAGACGTAGAAGGCGCCCTTCGGGTTCTGGCAGGTGACGCCGTCGATCCGGTTGAGCGCCTCGACCACGTAGTCCCGCCGCTCCTCGAACGCTTCGACCATGCGCCGGACCGTGGCCGGTGTCTCCAGGCTCTCGTAGGCCTTCCGGCCGGCCTCCTGGATGAAGGGCGGCACGCAGGAGACGACGTTGATGTTGATCTGCTTGAAGAGGTTCGCTTCCTCGCGGGTCGGGAGGAGCGCCCAACCCAGCCGCCAGCCGGTCATGGCGAAGCCCTTCGAGTGGCCCGAGACGAGAACCGTGCGCTCGGCCATCCCCTCCTCGCTCGCGATCGACCGGTGGACCTCGCCGTCGAACAGGATGTGCTCGTAGACCTCGTCCGAGTAGAGCCGGACGTCGGGGCGGCAGCGCTCGCGGACGACCGTCGCGATCCCCTCGAGATCGGTCTGCGAGAGGACGCCGCCGGTGGGGTTCGAGGGCGAGTTGAAGAGGATCACCTTGGTGCGCTCGGTGATCAGGCGCGCCAGCTCCTCGGGGGTGAAGGCGAAGCCCCGCTCCTCCCGCAGGTGGAGCGGCACCGGCCGAGCGCCGACGAAGGTCGCCCAGGATTCGTAGATCGGGAAGCCGGGGGAGGGGTAGATGACCTCGTCGCCGGGCTCGACGTAGGTGAGCATGGTGAAACCGATCGGCGGCTTGGCGCC
>DATKCC010000050.1:0-12452 GCA_035513375.1 Thermoanaerobaculia bacterium
TGCTCCACATCCTGGGCGGGCTCGACCGACCGGACCGGGGCGAGGTGGTGATCGGCGGCGCGCGGCTGGCTGACCACCGGGGCGCAGAGCTCGCGCGCTTCCGCAACCGTACGATCGGTTTCGTCTTCCAGTTCCATCAGCTCCTGCCCGACTTCACCGCAATCGAGAACGTGATGCTGCCGGGCCGGATCGCCGGCCGCGAGCCGCGGGAGGTCCAGGAGCGGGCGCGGGAGCTGTTGGCGGAGGTCGGGCTCGCCGACCGGCTCGACCACTTCCCGAATCAGCTCTCGGGCGGCGAGCGGCAGCGGGTCGCCCTCTGCCGCGCCCTCGCCCTCGATCCGCCGCTGCTGCTCGCCGATGAGCCCACCGGCAACCTCGACCCGGCGAGCGGCGAGCGCATCCTCGCCCTGTTGCTCGAGCTCCAGGCCCGCCACGGGACGACCGGCGTGCTGGTCACGCACAACCCGGAGGTGGCGGAGCGCTGTGCTAGGATCCTGGTACTCGACGAGGGGGTCCTTGAGCCGCAGAGTCCTGCAAGGTAGGGCTTCGGGACGCCGGGAATGGCCCGCCCGCCTCGCCGGTTCGAGGCGGTGAGCCCAGGCGATCTTTGAGCGTCGGAGCACGAGGGCGGGCGGGGGGTGAAGCAATGCTGATCGGAGCCTGAGCCTGGAGTAAAGACGAGGAAATCGAAGTAAGCCTCACATGTTTGAAAAGTACAACGAAAAGGCAAGACGCGCGCTCTTCTTCGCTCGCTACGAAGCCTCGAAGCTGGGCAGCCGGGTGATCGAGTCCGAGCACATCCTGCTCGGCATCCTCCGCGAGGGCGAGGAGACCGTCACTGAGATCTTCCGGCGCTTCCACGTCAAGCCGGAGGAGGTGCGGCGCGAGATCGAGGGCGAGCGGGTGTTCGTGGAGCGGATCTCCTCGACCGCCGAGCTGCCGCTCTCCGAGGAGTCGAAGAAGATCCTCGCCTACGCCTCCCACGAGGCCGAGAGCATGCTCCACCAGACGGTCGGCTCGGAGCACCTGATGATCGGCATCCTCCGGGTCGAGGCCTCGATGGCGATGCGCATCCTGGTCCAGCACGGCCTGGATGTCTACACCGTGCGCGAGGAGGTCCTGGCGATCGCCAAGGACCGCGAGGCGACGCAGCAGAAGAAGGACCTGCCGTTCATCACCGAGTACGGCCGCGACCTGACGACGCTCGCTTCCGAGGGCGCTTTCGACCCCCTGATCGGCCGCGACGACGAGGTCGATCGGATCGTCCAGATCCTCTCCCGCCGGACCAAGAACAACCCGATCCTCCTGGGCGAGCCCGGGGTGGGCAAGACCGCCATCGTCGAGGGGCTGGCCGAGCGCATCGTCGAGGGCCGGGTCCCGATCTTCCTCGCCCACAAGCGGATCGTGGCCCTCGACCTGTCGCTGATCGTCGCCGGCACCAAGTACCGGGGGCAGTTCGAGGAGCGTCTCAAGGGGATCCTCAAGGAGCTCCGCGAGTGCCGCGAGCTGATCGTCTTCATCGACGAGATCCACTCGCTGATCGGCGCCGGCTCGGCCGAGGGCTCGCTCGACGCCGCCAACATCCTCAAACCCGCGCTCTCCCGCGGTGAGATCTCCTGCATCGGCGCCACTACCTTGAAGGAGTACCGCAAGTACATCGAAAAGGATCGATCGCTGCTCCGGCGGTTTCAGGCGATCCAGGTGGCGCCCCCGTCCGAGGACGAGGCGCTGTCGATCCTCCAGGGGGTCAAGGACCGTTACGAGGCCTTCCACAAGGTGCGCTACACGCCGGCGTCGCTGCGCACGGCGATCTTCCAGTCGAGCCGCTACATCCCGGACCGCCACCTGCCGGACAAGGCGATCGACGTGATGGACGAAGCCGGGGCCCGGGTCAAGCTACGCCGGGTGCGCGACACCCAGAACGTGAGGCGCTTGGAGCAGGAGATCCGGGACGTCGTCCAGGAGATGAAAGCGGCGATCTCGGCCAAGGACTTCGAGCGTGCGGTCTACCTGCGCGAGCGGGAGATCGACCTCCGCGAGGACATGGAGCGGCTGAACGCGACGACCCAGGAGGAGGGCCCGCTCGAGGTAACGCAGCGCGACATCGAAGAGGTGATCGCCGCCTGGACCGGCATCCCGCTGTCGAGCCTGGAGAGCGAGGAGGCCGAGCGCCTCATCCGCATGGAGGAAACCCTCAAGGCGCGAGTTGTCGGGCAGGACAGGGCGATCAACGCGATCAGCCGGGCGATCCGGCGCTCGCGCCTCGGGGTGTCGAACCCCCAGCGGCCGGTCGGCTCATTCATCTTCCTGGGCCCCTCGGGCGTCGGCAAGACCGAGGTCGCGCGACGGCTCTCGGAGTTCCTGTTCGGCACCGAGCGGGCGCTGGTCCGCTTCGACATGAGCGAGTACATGGAGAAGCACGCGGTCTCGAGGCTGATCGGCTCGCCCCCGGGCTACGTCGGCTACGACGAAGGCGGTCAGCTCACCGAGCGCATCCGCCGCCAGCCCTACTCGGTCGTGCTCTTCGACGAGATCGAGAAGGCCCACCCGGAGGTCTCGAACCTGCTGCTCCAGATCCTCGAGGACGGCATCCTGACCGACGCCTACGGCAACGAGGTGGACTTCAAGAACGCCCTCCTGCTGATGACCTCGAACATCGGCAGTCGCCTGGTCGTCCGGGGCGGCCGGATGGGCTTCGGCGAGGCGGACGCGGACGCGAGCTTCCGCAAGCTCGAGGAGGAGATCCTCGCCGACCTACGGCGGAGCTTCAGCCCCGAGTTCATCAACCGGCTCGACGAGGTGATCGTTTTCAACCCCTTGAGCCGGGAGCACCTCCGGGCCATCGTCGACATCCTGCTCGACGACGTCAATGCCACTCTGGCAGATCGGGACCTCCGGGTGACGGTCTCTCCGGAGGCCAAGGAGTGGCTGCTCGAGGTCGCCGGCGTCGACCCCTCGACCGGCGCCCGTCCACTCCGGCGGACGATCCAGCGGCACATCCAGGACGCGGTCTCCGAGATCCTGATCCAGCAGCACGGCGAGACCATCGAGGAGATCGAGGTCACGCTGGTGGGCGACAGCCTGAAGCTCGAAGTGCGCAGCGCGGAGATGGCCGTCCAAGAGACCTAGGTCTCCCCGCCGCCGCGGCGGGCCCCAGGCATTTCACTTGCACGGGCCGATCTGTCACAATCCCCCGCCGATCGGCCCGGCTCCCACCGGAGCGGGCGAGCCGGGACCCCCTGTCGAGACCGAACCGCCGAACACTACGCGATGAGCTGCCAAACCCCGAGCCGAGCCCGCGGGCCGCTCTGCCGCCTGCTGGTGGTGACGACCCTCTGGACTTCCTGCTGGTTCACGCTGCCGCCACCGGCTGGCGGCCAGGAGTCCGTACCCGTCCGGGATGCCACCTTCGAAGGCGCGACCATCGTCGGCATCGAGGTCTTCGGCAACCGAACCGTGGCGCAGGACACCCTGGAGTATTACCTCGGTGTCGAACCGGGGAGGGCCTTCTCCCGCGCCGAGCTCGACCGCAACATCAAGCGCCTCTGGGACCGGGAGCTGATCGACGACATCAGCGTCGAGGCGGTCCCTGCCGAGTCCTCGGAGCACGGCCGCGGCGTCCGGCTCGTGGTGCGGGTCGAAGAGCGCCCGCGCGTGACCTCGGTGGAGTACCAGGGGCTCAAGCGGATCAGTGTCACCGACCTCAGGGACCGGCTCTCGGCCGAGCGGATCTCGCTCGAGGAGGGCGGGCCGCTCAATCTGGGCGAGCTCTACCGGGTCAAGCACGTCATCGAGGAGATGTACGCCGAGAAGGGGTACCGCTTCGCCCAGGCCGAGCAGACCCTCGAAGCGGTGAGGGAGGGCGAGCGCAAGGTCGTCTTTACCATCGACGAGGGCGACCGGGTGCGGATCGGCGACATCCAGTTCGAGGGCAACACCGTCTTCCGCGATGCCCGGCTCCGCTGGGAAATGAAGAAGACGAAGGAGTCCGGTCCGATCAGCCGCGTGTTCAAGAAGGACATCTACAACCCGGCGAGCCTCGCCGAGGACCTGGACAAGGTCCGCGACGCCTACCGCGAGGCCGGGTACAAGAACGTCGTCATCGGCGAGCCGCGGATTCAGGTGAGCTCGTCGAATCCCGGCGCTCCCGCGGACGAGCAGAAGCGGCGCCTGGTCCTGACCGTTCCGATCGAGGAGGGCAACCGCTGGCGGTTCGGGGAGGTCCGGGTCGAGGGCAACGCCGTTTTCGAGGACGCGCCGCTCCTCCGGGCCTTCGAGTACCGGCCCGGCGATTGGCTCCGGTCGAAGCAGATCGACGAAGGCGTCGAGGCGGTCCAGGAGATCTATCAGAACACCGGCTACATCCAGGCCCGCGTGGAGCCCGAGCTGGTCGAGGTGAGCGACGAGGAGGCCGACGTCGTCATCCATGTGCGCGAAGGCGATCAGTACCAGGTCGGTCGGCTCGAGTTCGAGGGCAACACCCGGACCATGGACAAGGTGCTCCGGCGCGAGTTCCGGGTGCAGGAGGGGCGGGTGCTGTCGCTCGGGGCGTTGCGCAACAGCCTTTACAAGATCCGCCAGCTCGGTTACTTCGAGCTCAACGAGGAGGACCCGATCGGCTTCGAGTTCAACCAGGAGGACAACACCGTGGACCTCACGGTCCAGGGCCGGGAGGCGGACCGGACCGAGCTCCAGTTCGGCGCCGGCTACAGCGAGGGCCTGGGGTACTTCGGGCAGTTCTCGCTACGCACCCAGAACTTCCTGGGGCGGGGCGAGCAGGTCGGCGTGAGCGTTCAGTCCGGGGCGCTCACCGAGTTCTACGAGGTCTCGTACTTCGTCCCCTGGTTCCTCGACCGGCCGCAGTCCTTCGGCATCCAGGCCTACGACCGGACCTACGACTTCGACTTCCTCGAGAACCAGCGGGAGATCCAGGAGTCGACCGGCGGCGCCTTCACCTACGGGCGCTCGCTGGGCCTGTTCCAGTCGCTCTCGGTCGCTTACAGCTACTCCGACCAGTCCTACCTCCAGCGTCTGACGAGAGACGGCGAGGCGAACGAGTTCTTCACCGAGCTCGAGATCTCCTCGATCCGCCCGGCCTACGTCCGCGACAGCGTCGACAACCGCTTCGAGCCCCGGGTGGGGAGTCGGCTGAGCGCCTCGGTCGAGTACGCGGGCGGGGTCCTCGGAGGGAGCGAGTACTTCGTGCGGCCGATCGCCGGGTATACCCTTTATCGGCCGGTGACCGGCTATCCTTTCGAGACCGTCTTCGGCCTCAACGTCGAAGCCGGCGTGGTCGAGCCGTTCGGTGGCCGCGACCTGGAGCGCTTCGTGCTCTTCCGGCTCGGAGGCGACACCTCGGTCCGCGGTTTCGAGCGCTACCGGTTGTACGCCCGCAACGAGGACACCGGAGACTTCCTGGTGGACCAGAACGGGTTCCCGGTCGGCGGCGACCGTTACTTCCAGGCGAACCTGGAGTACCACTTGATCCTCAACGGGCCGTTCCGCTTCATCCTGTTCGCCGACGCCGGCCAGGTCTACGCTCCGGAGATCCGCGACGCTCAGGGCGCGTTGCTATCCGGGGCGCAGAGCTTTGACCTGGGGCGCTTGCGCTACACGGCCGGAGCCGAGCTCCGGATCATCCTGCCGCTGCTGGGCGGCGCACCGCTGCGATTCATCTACGCCAGCAACCTGACCGAAGAGCCGAACGACGAGTTCAACACGTTCTCGTTCAGCATCGGGAGCACCTTCTGAGCAGCAAGGAGATCGATCGAGATGTCCCGTTCCACGACTGAACCCACCCGCCGTCTCCCTCTCCTTCTAACGGTGCTGGCCTTGGTCGCCGGGGCGGCGCCGGCCGCGGCCCAGCCGCCCATCAAGGTGGCGGTGATCGACGTCGAGCGTATCCTGCTCGAGTCCAACCGCGGCAAAGCCGCCCTCGGGGAGATCGAGAACCTGCGCAAGGCGAAGCAGCAGGAGGGCGAGGTCCTGCAGAAGGAGATCGCCGACCTGCAGACGCGCCTCAACGAGGGCCGCCTGTCGCTCGCCGAGGACAAGCTCGCCGAGCTGACCAAGCAGCTCGAAGACAAGGTGATCGCCGCCCGGCGCTTCCAGGACGACGCCACCCGCGAGCTGACCAAGAAGCGCGACCAGGTGCTCGACCAGATCGAGCAGAGCATCTTCCCGGTGATCAACCAGGTCGGCAGGGAAGGCGGCTACACCCTGATCTTCAACAAGTACAACAGCGGCCTGGTCTACGCCGACGAGTCCGTGGACATCACCGCGCAGGTGATCGAACGCTACAACCAGACGACCTCCGGCGGCCCGTGAGGCCCCGATTGCGCCTCGCCGAGTTGGCCGAGCGCGTCGCGGGCCGCGTCGTGGGTGACCCGGAGCGGACGGTCACCGGCGTGGCCAGCCTTCGGGAGGCCGGGCCGGACGACCTCTCCTTCGTTACCGGGTCGCGCCACCGCCGGGAGGCCGAGGCGACCCGCGCCGGAGCCCTCCTCGTCGGAGCCGGGGCGGAGGGGCTGGAGAGGCTGGCCGCGGGCCGGCCACTGGTC
This sequence comes from Thermoanaerobaculia bacterium, assembly GCA_035513375.1. Taxonomy (GTDB): domain Bacteria; phylum Acidobacteriota; class Thermoanaerobaculia; order Multivoradales; family DATKCC01; genus DATKCC01. The sequence goes on from DATKCC010000050.1 coordinate 6,561, forward strand.
GTGGTGGACGACCCCGAGCTCTCCCGCAACCAGGCCATCTCCTTGTTCCACCCGGCCGCGACCCGGGCGGCCGGTGTCCACCCGACGGCGGTCGTCGAGGAGGGCGCCGAGGTGTCCGCCGGGGCGCACGTCGGGCCGTTCGCGGTGATCGGCCGCGGCAGCCGGATCGAGGCGGGGGCGGTGGTCGGAGCCCACGTCGTCGTGGGTCGCGACTGTCGGTTGGGGAAGCTCTCGGAGCTCCGTCCCCACGTCGTCCTCTACGACGGCACCGAGCTCGGCGAGCGGGTGGTGGTCCACTCCGGCACGGTCCTGGGCGCCGACGGCTTCGGCTATACCACACGCGCCGGCGCCCACCGAAAAGTGCCGCAGGTGGGGCGAGTGGTGGTGGAGGACGACGTCGAGATCGGCGCCAACAGCGCCATCGACCGCGCCACCCTGGGCGCCACTCGGATCGGGGCGGGGAGCAAGATCGACAACCTGGTCCAGGTGGGGCACAACGTCGAGATCGGCCGCGGCGCCCTGCTCTGTGGCCAGGCCGGTATCGCCGGGAGCGCAAGGCTTGGCGACGGCGTCGTGCTCGCCGGGCAGGCCGGGGTGGGGGACCACGTCACCCTTGGCGACCGGGTCCAGGTGGGGGCTGCTTCGGCGGCGGTCCGGCCGGTGCCGCCGGGAACGGTGGTGAGCGCCACCGTGCCGCCACTGGAGATCGGCCGTTGGCGCCGGCAGGTCCCCCTGCTGGGCCGGCTGGACGAGATGCTGCGGCGCCTGCGCGCCCTGGAGCAGCGGGTCGGATCAGCGGGGGACGACGGCGAGGGAGGAGGCGAACGGTGAGCGACGAGCCGAGGAGCGGAGCAACCCCGAGCGACGAGCCGCCGGCTTGGGACATCCGGTGGATCCTGAGGGTGCTGCCCCACCGCTATCCGTTCTTGCTGGTCGACCGGGTGCTCGAGATCGAACCGGGCAAACGGATCGTGGCGGTCAAGAACGTGACGATCAACGAGGAGTTCTTCCAGGGGCACTTCCCCGGCCATCCGGTGATGCCCGGGGTGCTGGTGGTCGAGGGCATGGCCCAGGCCGGCGGCATCCTGCTGCTCCACGACCGGCCCGACCAACGCGACACGCTGTTCTACTTCGCGGGCATCGAGCGGGCCCGGTTCCGCCGTCCGGTAGTCCCGGGTGACCAGCTCCGCTACGAGGTCGAGGTCCTCGCCCTGCGCCAGAGCTTCAGCAAGCTGTCCTGCCGCGCTCTGGTCGACGGCAAGGTGGCAGCGGAAGCGGTGATCTCGTCAGCGACGGTGGCCCGATGACGGTGACCGACGTCCACCCGACCGCGGTGGTCGACGCTTCCGCCGAGCTCGAAGAAGGGGTCTCGGTCGGACCCTACGCCGTGATCGGCCCCGGGGTCGTGATCGGCGCCGGTACCGAGATCGGCGCCGGCGCCCAGGTCCGCGGCCCGGCCACCCGAATCGGCCGAGAGAACCGGATCTTCGCCCACGCCTGCATCGGCTTCGAGCCCCAGGACCTCAAGTTCCGGGGCGAGGAGACCCGCCTCGAGATCGGCGACCGCAACCACTTCCGGGAGTTCGCGACCGTCCACCGGGGCACCGCCTTCGGTGGCGGCGCGACCACCATCGGCTCGGACAATCTGTTCATGGTCTACACCCATGTCGCCCACGACTGCGCGGTCGGCGATCGCTGCATCCTGGTCAACAACGCCACACTGGGTGGCCACGTCGGGGTCCACGACGACGCGACCATCGGCGCCTTCACCGCCGTCCATCAGTTCACCCGCGTCGGCCGGCACGCCTACGTCGGCGGCTTCACCGTTTTGACCATGGACGCCCTGCCGTACGTCAAGACCGTGGGGCAGAAGCCCTCTTGCTACGGGGTCAATGCGGTGGGGCTGAAGCGCAAAGGGGTGCCGGAGCTCGAGCGGCGGCGGATCGGCGAGGCGATGAAGCTCCTGCTCTCCTCGGGCCTGAACACCAGCCAGGCCCTGGATCGGATCCGCTCGGAGCTCGGGGGGAACCCGGAGATCGACTACCTGATCGAGTTCGTGGAGGGCTCCGAGCGGGGTGTCGTCAAGGCTGCGCCGGGGCGGCGGGGCGACCGCGGTGGGGGCGAGGGTGAGCGCGGGGGCTGACCCGCCTGCGGAGGTCCGGGTCGGGGTCTTCGGCACCGGCGCCCTCGGGCAACACCACGTCCGGATCCTCGCCGAGCTCCCCGGGGCGGAGCTCGTCGGGGTCTACGACACCCGCCTCGAGGTCGCCCGGGCCGTCGCCGAGCGGCACGGCGTCCGGGTCTTCCAGTCGGCCGAGGCCCTCTCCGCCGAGATCGAGGCGGCGGTCGCCGCCGTTCCCACCGCGGCCCACGCCGAGCTCGGCGGCGCCCTGCTCGAGCGCGGCGCGCACCTCCTGGTGGAGAAGCCGATCGCCTCCTCGCTGGCCGAAGCCGACCGTCTGATCGCGGCGGCCGCCGCCGCCGGCAGGGTCCTGGCGGTCGGCCACGTCGAGTTCTTCAACCCGGCCGTCCAGGCGCTGCTTACGGCGCTCGCCGAGCCGGGCGCGGGCGCCCGTTTCGTCGAGGTCCAGCGCCTGGCCCGGTTCACTCCCCGGAGCCTCGACGTCGACGTGGTCCTCGACCTGATGATCCACGACCTCCAGATCCTCCACGCGCTCGACAGCTCGCCGGTCGCCGAGGTGCGGGCGACGGGGATCGATGTGCTGTCACCGCGGATCGACATCGCCAACGTCCGGATCGAGCTCGCGAGCGGCTGCGCGGCCAACCTGACTGCTTCCCGGGTGTCGGCGGATCGGGTCCGGAAGCTCCGGGTCTTCGGCCCGGCGCGCTACTTCTCCCTGGACTACCAGGACCAGGAGGTCAAGGGCTTCCGCCTGGAGGAGGGTGGTGGCGAGCGCCGCATCCTGCCCACCGACCTCCCGGTCGAGAAGGCAGAGCCCCTGCGTCGCGAGCTCGAGGCCTTCCTCGCCGCCTGCCGCGGCGAGGAGGCCGGACCGGGCGGCGGCGGCGAGGCTGCGCACATCGTCACCGGCCGGGAGGGCAGGCGGGCGCTGGCGACGGCCCTGGCGGTGGTCGAGGCGATCGGGTAGGCCAGCTCCTTCTTGTTTTTCCAACCGGAGCGCAGCGTCTCCTTTGTCGTCCCGACCGGAGCGAAGCGGAGTGGAGGGAGCTCGCCCCGGCATCGTCCCCCCGCCCCCTGCCCGCCCCCTCAGTGGCCATCATCGCCCGTTGAGGACGTTGAGGACGTGCTACTCCGGCGCGCGTTGAACTGGCAGCAGATTCGTGAGCGCTATCCCAGGCAGTGGCTCCTCGTGGAGGCTATCGAGGCCCACTCGACGGGTGGCTCAAGCGCTCCGCCCGAGGCTTCCGCAACCGGGACCGCTTCCGCAACGCCATCTACTTCCACCTCGGCGGCCTCGACCTCTACCCCGGCGCCCTTACCCACTCGAATTCCTGAAGAGCCCCGAAGGCTGAATGTCCCGCCCCATCTATCCACTCACCAGAGCCGCTCGATGGCGTAGGCGTCGAAGATCGGGTCCCGGCTGAGGAGGGGTAGGGTCTCGAAGCGGGCCTGGGCTACCAGGAGGCGGTCGAATGGGTCGCGGTGGTGCCAGGGGAGGTCCTCGACGCGGACGGCGTGCTCGGCCTGGATGTCGAGGATGCGGGTCCGGGTGGCGGCGAGCTGCTCCTCGAGGAAGCTGGGGAGCGCCGACGGCAGCTCGAGCTTTCCCAGGCTCCTCTTGATCGCCATCTCCCAGACGCTCGCGATGCTCAAGAGGAGGTCCGTAGCCGGCGCGTCGATCCGTTCCCGCGCCGCCGGCCCCAACCGCTCTGGCGCACTGGCCATCCAGACGAAGGTGTGGGTGTCGAGGAGGTACCTGCCGTCACTGGTACTCATCGAAATCCGGGAGCGGTTCGTCGAAGTCCTCCGACATCCGGACCTTCCCGGCCGCGGTACCAAGCCGGCGCGGCGGCCGTGCTTCCGCGACGGGCACCAGCTTCACCAGCGGCTTGTTGCCCCGCGCGATGATCACCTCGCCGCCTCGGACCGCCTCATCCACCAACCGGGAGAGGTGGGTCTTGGCTTCGTGGATGTTGACGCGACTCATGACCTGATTCTGACTTAGTCCTGAGACTTAGTCAATCTCGTCGTGCGCCGAGAGCGGCGCCTCACTCTCCGGGAAGGAGCTCCTCGGCGAGGACCGGGATCTACGTTTTCGGGCCTCTGCCACGCTCCCGGGCGTGCCGAAGCGGAGCCAGCCCGGCCCTTCGAGGCGGACGCCCCCGGGAGCTCGACGGATCTCGACCTCGTGGAGCCCGCGGTCGGGCGGCCCGGAGAGCTGGACGGTCACGGTGCCCCAACGGTCGAGAGCGTCGAGGGCACCCTGGAGGTCGCGGTCGGCTCGGACCAGGGAGCTGCCGGTCGCCTCGGCGAGTGCCCCGAGAGCCGCTTCGGGCGTGGCCGGCAGAACGGCGAGGCCTGGGTGCCCGGCGAGGGCCTGGGGGTCGCGGCGGGCAGCGTGGCGAAGGGCCCGCCGGGCCTTCTGCGGCTCGCCCAGCTCGCGGTAGATAGCTCCCTGGAGGATCAGCGCCTCCGCCTGGCGCCCGGCGGTCCGCGGATCGTCGGCGAAATGGTGGAGGGCGTCCTGGGCGGCGTCGAGCGCGCCGTCGAGGTCGCCTTGGCGCCGGCGGGCCTCGGCGAGCTCGGCGTAGGCCGCCGCCAGCTCCGGGTCCCGGTCCTCCTCGTGGACCGCGCCCAGCCCGTAGATCCGCCACTTACCGATGCGCTTGCCCGGGAGGGTACCGGAGGCCGGCGGCGCCAGCAAGGGCGCGGCGAGCCAGCCGTAGGCGGCAAGGGTCCGACCGAGGCGCTCGACGGCGCCCGCGAGTGGGGCTGGCGGCGCCGCCAGCTCCGGCGGCAGCCAGCCCGGCGTCAGGTCGAGGCCGCCGCTGGCGATCAGGACCAGGCGCCGCGACGGTGCGCCCTGGCTGCGCTCGACCAGCACCAGGAGCAGGGCGTCCAGGCGCTCCTGGACGAGGGCCGACTCTTCGGCGAGGATCACCGCCCCGGCCTCGGCGGGCAGGTCCGCAGGGCCGATCCCCTCGAGGTCCTCCAGGATCTCGAGCCGGCGCTCGACCAGGGCGTCCTCGCCCCGCGGCAAGAGAGCCATCTGGGCCAGAGCCTCCTTGAGCGTCGCGCCGTCCGCTTCCGGCGACACGACCGTCCGCGGATCCGGGTCGGCCACCACCAGCTCCACCGCGCCCAGCGCCCGGATCTCGTCGAGCCGCCCGGCGAGGAGCTCGGCCGCCCAGCGCATCTGGTGCTCGTCGGAGAGCACCGCATCGAAGTACAGGACCACCCGCCAGAAGGCCGGGCCGCCCGGGGGCTCGAGCGCGACCACCGGCCGGGGAACGCCGGACACCAGGGCCTCGAGCTCGGCGGGCCGAAGGCCGCCGCCGTCCATCTTCACCAGCAGGTCGACCGCCGTCACCCGCTCCTCACCGCCGAAGGGAGGCTCCTGGCCGGCAGCCGCCAGTGCGGCCGATCCGGCCCAGGCCAGGAGCAGAGTCCGCCGCCACTTCCTCATCACGCCTCCTTCGGGGCTCGCCTCTGGGAAGTCGAGGGCAAGCTCGGTGCCAGCGCCCGTCGCCGGCAGGCGGGGAGCGCGGGCGCCAGCCGCTATACTCGGCCCCGCCGGCGGGGACCGCCCGGCGCCGAGGGATTCTCTACATGGGCGAGATCGAGATCGGGGTCATCGGCGGCAGCGGGCTCTACCAGATGGCAGGGCTCGCCGGCGCCGAGGAGCGGCGCCTCGCGACGCCCTTCGGCGAGCCGTCGGACGGCTACGTCCTGGGCGAGCTCGAGGGTCG
>DATKCC010000051.1:0-4781 GCA_035513375.1 Thermoanaerobaculia bacterium
GGGGCCCTATCGTACGGCAACGGCTAGCCCCGGGAGGTGAGGATCACGACCGTCCCCTCGCGGGGGAGGTCGGGGCGCTTCTGGAGGCCGGACCAGGCGGCGGCGCCGGTGGGGTCGGTGGGGAAGCCGCGGGCGGCGAGCTCCCGGCGGGCGCCGGCGATCTCCTCCTCGGTGACGACGGTCACGTCGCCGCCGGTGCGGGCCAGGACCGCGGCCATCTCCGCCCGCCGGGGCGGATCGGCGACCGCGATGCCGGCCGCCAGGGGAGGTCCGGGAGCGCGCTCGCCTGGACCCTCGGGAGCGAGGCTGGCGTAGCCGGCGAGCTGGACGGCATGGAGGGCGGGCGGGCGCGGCAGGCGACCGGCGGCGACCAGGGCGTCGAGGCCGAGGGCTAGGCCGAGGAGCAGCGAGCCGTTCCCGGCCGGCAGGAGGACGCGCTCGATGGCGCCGCCGGCAGGGGATGGCGGTCCGTCCGCTTCCCATCGGCCTCTGGGAGCGAGCGGTCCTCCGGCGAGCGCTTCGGCCAGCTCCCAGGCGAGGGTGGCGACACCGGCGAGGAAGAAGGGCTGGTAGACGTGGCTCGCGTAGGGGAGATGGCCCCGGAGCGCCCGAGCCGCCTCGGCGGCGGCCTGCCGATCGCCCGGAACGACCTCCGCCGCCGCCCCGGTCGCGCGGAGCCGCGCGAGCTTCTCCTCGGGCGTCGAGCCCGGCACCAGCACCCGGCAGGCGATCCCCCGAGCGGCGCAGGCCGCGGCCACCGCCAGGCCGGCGTTGCCGGAGGAGTCGAGGAAGACCTCCGGGAGGCCGCGGCGGGCGCACACCGCCGCCACGACTTCGGCGCCCCGCTCCTTGAAGGTTCCCTGCGGCCAAGACCCCTCCTGGACGACGGTGACGCCGTCCAGGCTTCGAGGTCCGCCTCCTTCGAGATCACCGAGCTCCCGCTCGGGCAGCTCCCCGGGCTCGAGCCCCAGAGCCCCGGCCCAGCGCCGGAAGCCGGCGCCCGCCGCCGGCGGGCTCCAGGGGAGCCCGTCCGGGTACCCCCAGAAACCGCCGCACCTCGGGCAGAGGTCGGGCAGCCCCGTTTCTGGGTAGGGGGTTCCGCAGCGGGTGCAGGCGGCGGCCAGGATCGGTGGTTGCAACTCGACGCGAGATCCTAGCCCACCACCCCTCACCCCGACCCTCTCCCCTCAGGGAGGGGCGAGGGCGCCCCCACCCGCCCCGGCCGAGTCAGAGCTCGGCCGCTTCAAGCGGGTCGGCATCGTGGCAGGAGACCGCTCGGAGGTCCCGCCCGCCGGCGACATGATTCCTCCTTACGGCCAGCTGGTCGAAGACCCAGACCGGTGATGCGAGTCCCGCGGCGGGCGTCCCACCCCGGGCTCCCCGCCTGCTCGGCAGCCACCGTCGGTGAGGCAAGCCACGCGGCGGGCGTCCCACGGCGGGCTCCTTCGAGCACGGGGCGAGGCATCCCCGGAGGCGAGACCGAGGGAGCGGAGCGTCCGCGGCGCGCGCGTGTCTGAGCGAGCGTAGCGAGCGAGTTCGCGCGCCGCAGCGAAGCGACCGAAGGACGAGCCCCGTGGATCGCCCCGCGCGCACCGGGAGCCCGCCGTGGGGCGCCCGCCGCCCTCAGTCCCCGAGCGACGACAGCAATCCCCGCCGGACCGGGCCCTCCCCGTAGACGTACCCCTCGCGGCTCTTGACCTGGAACTGCGGGTTCGCCGTCCGGACCTGGACCTTCTGGTAGCCCGACGCCCCCCGCGGGCGCTGGCTCTGGTAGGCCAAGAGGTAGTAGCCGTTGTTCTCGTCGGCGATCTGAGAGAGAGGGGTGAGGAAGTTGACGAAGTTGAAGTAGTACTTCCCGCCCGTCTCCTCCGCGAGCTGGTTCATGGCGTCGGACATCGCGTGCTCGACCGTGTTCGGCGTCAGGTCGATCATGTAGGCCGCCACGTTGTTGTCGTTCAGCGCCTGCATCATCGGCGGGTAATAGCGCGGGTCCTCGAGGTACTGGCCCCAGCTGTTGAGCTGGCCGAAGCCCGTGGTGAAGAAGATCAGGTTCTTCCGGCCGCGGATCTCGCCCGCCGCCTCGGCCACGAGCGCGACCCCGTCGTAGATCCGGTGGCTGCTCCTGCGCAGCTCATCGCCCGCCGGGAGCGCGACGGCGAGGGACGGCTCCTCGGAGCGCTCCGCGGCCTCGGTGCGCGACGGCCAGGTCTTGCCCGGGTCCTTGCCGCGGACGGCATCATCGACCGCCCGGCCGAGGGCCTTGCGGTCGCGGGTGAAGTCCGCCTGGAGCTTGAGCTTGAAGTCGTAGCTCGCGACCGCCACCCAGTCGTTCGGCAGGAGCTCGCTTTCGATCCACTCCTTGGCGCGCCGCGCCGCGTCGAGCTGCTGGCTGACCAGGCCGACGTTCGAGTCGGCCTCCTTCTGGCGCATGTCCTCGAAGAGCAGGATGAAGTAGCGGTCCTCTGGGAGGGGCTGGATCTCGAGCCGCCCGGCGAGGGCCTGCGGCGCCGGGCCGGCGAGGCGGCGGTTGCTGTAGAAGCTCACGTCGGCAACCGGGACCCGCTCGCCATCCTCCTCGACGATGAAGTCGTCCGGCCCGAGGCCGATGATGACGTTGCCCTGGCGGTCGGTTACCAGGACGTCGAGGAGGACCTCGGTGACGTCGAGCTCCTCTTCGAACTCGCCGCGCGCGTCCGCGGGCGGCTGGGCCTCCTCCTGCGCCGCCGCCGGGACCGCCAGGACGGCTGCCCCGAGGAGAACGAAGGCGAGGGTGGCGATGGCGGTGGTTCTCATTCTGGCTTTGCCCCTTTCCGTGGTCGGTGGTGTCGGCCGGGGAGGTCGGGGAGCGGCGCTCCGGGGCCGGAGGTAGCGTTCGGCGTGTAGAAACTGCAAGGCCCGCGCCATCGGTAGCCCTGGCCCAATCCTACGCTCCTCGGCCGCGGTCGGCGAAGCCGCCAACCCCTCGTAGGGTGCGCCTTGGCGCACCGATCCAGGCCGCGGCGTTCGCGAAGGTTTCGCCGGAGGATCCGGTGGGCCTCGGCCCACCCTACTTCTTCCAACGCGCGTAGAAGCCGCCATTTTCCGCCGCCTTGCGGAGCGACTCAGAGGGCCGGAAGCGCTGGCCCACCTCGGCGGCCAGGCGCTCGAGAGACCCGAGCACGTCCCCCAGGCCCCGCTGGTCGGCGTAGCGGCAGACCCCGCCGCGAAAGGGGGGAAAGCCGGTGCCGAAGATCATCGCCAGGTCGAGCTCGGCAGGGCTGCGAACCACGCCCTCCTCGAGACAGCGCGCCGCCTCGTCGACCATGCGCAGGACCATTCGGTCGACGATCGCGCGCTCGTCGGGGTGCTCCACCGTGGGCGCGACCCCCAGTAGCGCGTAGACCGAGCGGTCGGGATCCTGGCGCTCGCCCTTCTCGTAGCGGTAGAAGCCCTTGGCGTTCTTCGCTCCCAGCCGCCCGTCCTCCGTCAGGCGGTCGATCCACCCGGGCAGGGGGAGCCGGTCGCCGAAGGCGCCGTTCAGGGTGCGGGCGACCTCGAAGGCGACATCGATCCCGACCTCTTCGGTGAGCGCGATCGGCCCCATCGGCATGCCCCAGCGCTTCATCGCCCGGTCGATATCCTCGACCTGGGAGCCTTCGTCGAGGAGCCAGAGGGCTTCGCCGAGGGAGAAGGTCAGGAGCCGGTTGACCAGGAAGCCGGGCGTGTCGGTGACCAGGACCGCCGTCTTGCCGAGCTTGCGGGCGAGCTCGAAGGCGGTGTTGACCACCCAAGGGGCGGAGCGCTCGCCGGCGACCACCTCGACCAGCGGCATCCGGTCGACGGGGTTGAAGAAGTGCATCCCGGCGACCCGTTCGGGCGCGGGCGTGTCCAGGGCGATGGCGTCGATCGAGAGCGCCGAGGTGTTCGAGGCGAGGACGGAGTCGTCGCGCACGTGCCCTGCGACCTCGGCGAGCACCGCCTGCTTCACTCCGAGCTTCTCGACCACGGCTTCGATCACCAGGTCCGCCCGCCGGAAGCCAGTGTAGTCGAGGCTCGGCCGGATGAGAGCCAGCTTGCGGCGCATCTCGTCCTTCGACAGGCGGCCCTTCTCGACCTGCTTGCGGAAGACGCCGGCGGCGTGCTCGAGCCCCGAGGCGAGGGCCTCGGCGCGGATGTCCTTGAGCTGGACGGGCAGGCCCTTGGCGGCGGCGAGCTGGGCGATGCCGCCGCCCATGACGCCCGCCCCGAGGACCGCCAGCGATGAGACCTCCCGCGCCGCGCCGCCCTCGACCCCGGTCGCCTTCTTGGCGCTCTCCAGGAGCTGGAAGACGTGGATCAGGTTCTTGGTCACCGGCTGGACGGCGAGCTCGGCCACCGCCCGCGCCTCGGCGTCGAAACCCGCCTCAAGCCCCTCCTCGACGCCGGTCCGGACTACCTCGAGCGCCCGGATCGGTGCCGGGTAGTGGCCGCCGGTCGTGGCCCGAGCTCGCTTCGCGGCCTGGTCGAACAGGAGCTTCCGGCCGAGAGGGTTTTTCTCGAGCATCAGGGCCCTGATCCCGCCGCCGCGGCCGCCGCTTCGCCCGGTACGCTTGCGGTCGCCGCCTGCCGCCATCCGCTCGCGGGCGAAGTCGCGCACCAGGTCGAGAAACCGGGCGTCCGGGAAGAGGGCATCGGCGAAGCCGATCCGCAGCGCCTTCTTCGGATAGAGGTCCTTGCCGGTCAGGATCAGGTCGAGGGCGGCCTCGATCCCGACGAGCCGCGGCAGCCGGGTCGAGCCTCCCCAGGCCGGCAGGATGCCGAGC
>DATKCC010000052.1:0-6327 GCA_035513375.1 Thermoanaerobaculia bacterium
CGCCGCCTCGAGAGGCTCCTACAGGAGGCCGGGGCCCTCACCTAGAAATCGGCTCTAGGCCAACACCACCAGCACCACCCGCCGGTTCTGCGCCCGCCCTTCGCGGCTGGAGTTCTCGGAGACCGGGGCCGCCTCGCCGTAGGAAATGACCGAGATGCGGTGGAGCGGGATGCCATGCTGCTGGTTGAGGTATCGGCGCACGGCCTCAGCCCGCTCGAGACCGAGCTCGAGGTTGTACTGGTCGGAGCCTGTGGCGTCGGTGTGGCCCTGGACCTCCACGTAGACGTCGCGGTTGTACTGGCCCTTGAGATCCTGCGCGAACTGGTCGAGGGCCGCCCGCGCCTCGTCCGAGAGATCCGCCCGGTCGAACCCGAAGCGGACCTTCTCGTCGGTCAGCACGGTTTCGTAGAGGAGCTTGCCCTCGGCGAGCTTCCCCGCCTCCTGGGCGCGCTGCAACGCCTCCTGAGCGGTCCTCGAAACCTCGCCGATCTGGCGCTCGTTCGCGTTCACGCGCTCGCCGGTCCTGCGGATCTCGGTCTGATTCTGTTCGACCTGGGTCTCGACGTCGTCGACACGAGTGTGGATGGCGCCGGTCTCCTGCTGGACGTACTTCTTGGTGGTGCAGCCGGTCGCCGCGAGAGCTGCGCCAGCGAGAACTGCGATCATCGTACGGTTCATGGGAGTCTCCTCCTCGGGAAGGGTCGAAGGGAGTTGCGCGGCAGCCCGCGGGGGCGGCCGATTCATCGAAGATATTCTATCAATGTAGAGGGTGGCAAGCCGCCGCCCAGGGGCTGCTCAGTCCTCGATCGGCGGCGTTCCGTAGTAGCCCTTGCGGTGGGTCAGAGTGTGTCGGTAGGGGAGGGCGGCCTCGACCCGGATCTCGTGGTAGGCCTTGGCGCCGTCTCCGGCGGTGGCGACGGCCAGCACGTAGCGGCGCCGCAAGTCGTCGACCAGCGCAGCCACGGCCTGGCCCGCCTCCTCGGCGCCGGCGACCTCGAAGTACCGGCCGCCGCTGCGCTCGGCGAGGCCGGCGAGGAGGTCGGCGTAGCGCTCGGTGCGCGCGGTCTCGGGGCGGGCCGGGCGGCCGGCGGTGAGCCCGAGGACGTAGACCGGGAGGCTCGCGCCGCGGACGATCGCCACCGCCTCCTCGGGGTCGAGGGCGCTCGCATTGTCCAGCCCATCGGTGACCAGGACCGCCACTCGACGCCCCGACCGGCCCTGCTGGGAGATGTCGGGCAGGAGCGAGACCGCGTCGTGGAGCGCGGTCGTGCCGTAGGCCTCCCAGAGCCCCATCGATTCCTCAAGGGCGCCCCGCTCACCGGTGAAGGGGACCTCGATCCGGAGCCGCTCGCCGGCGAAGGTGGCGAGCGCAACCTCGTCGCGCTCCCGGCTGCGCACCAGGAGCTCCGAGAGCGCCCGGCGGCTCGCATCGAGCTTGCCGGAGTTGGCGATCGAGCCCGAGAGGTCCTGGAGGTAGACGACCGCGAGCGGCAGCTCCTCGCCGAGGTCGACGCCGTCGACGGCGGCGGGCCGGCCGTCGACCCAGACCCGGAAGTCCTCGCGCCCGAGCCCCTCGACGTGGCCGTGCCGGGAGCGGACGACGACCGGTACCAGCACCCAGGAGACCGAGACGCTTTCGTCGAAGCTGGCGACCCCGCCCTCTTCGGGAGGCTGTGGCTGCGCGGGCGCCGGGCCCATCGGCAGGCCCGCCGCAAGGCTGCGGAGGAGCCCGAGGAGGACGGCCGGAAGGACAACGGAGAAAGGGCGGGTGGCGAAGCTCACGCGACTGTCCATGCGGTGCACGATCCGGGCCGGTGGCAACGGAGCGGTCTGGTAGCCTGCCGGCGGCTCGGGTCGAGGCCGGTGGCGACCGTGGAGGATCTTGCCATGAACCCAATCAACATTCGAAATATCTCTATCAAGTGCGGCCATTGCGGCACCTACCAGACGCTCTGCGGCTACAGCCGGCGCGAGGAGTGGAACGTCTACACCTTCGAGTGCGAGAACGAGGTCTGCGACCGGGAGGTGACGCGGACACTGGTCGAGGTTCCGGAGGAGCTCGACGAGTTCGCGCGGCGGGATCCGGGCTGGCGGGGGGGGAAGCGCCATGCGGGGGCGGAGGGATAGAGGGGGAGGGATGCCGCGGCCGCTGTGATAATTTCAGTCGGCCCCTGGCCGCGGTTCTGGCCGCCTCCGCTCTCGCTTGCCTCTGTCTGAACGACCCGCAAGGGAAAGACCAGCGATGAAGAAGATCGTCCATATCGTGGGCACCGGCACCATCGGCGAGCCCCTGCTCGGGCTGTTCACCGACTTCCGGTCGAAGATGGGCATCGACGAGGTGACCTTCCACAAGCGCACCCCGCTCCAGTCCGACAAGTCCAAGCTCGACCACTTGATGGCCCGGGGCGCGAAGCTGGCGGTCGATCCGGAGGTCCGTGACGATTTCGAGAAGCTCGGCCACCGGGTGAGCTACGACTCCGACGAGGCGCTGGAGCAGGCGACCGTGGTGCTCGACTGCACGCCCGCGGGCAACGAGAACAAGGAGCGCTACTACTCGAAGCTCGATGGCCCCCGGGGGTTCCTCGCCCAGGGGAGCGAGTTCGGCTTCGGCAAGCCGTACGCTCGCGGGATCAACGAGCAGGCTCTCGACCCGGAGAGCGACCGCTTCCTCCAGATCGTCTCCTGCAACACCCACAGCATCACCAACATCCTCAAGACCCTGTGCGACGAGGCCTGGATGGGCGCCGAGAACGGCGGCCCGGGCCGCGACGCCGACTTCAACCTCGAGCGCGGCGTCTTCGTCTGCATGCGCCGGTCGAACGACATCACCCAGGTCTCGGGCTACGTGCCGTCGCCGCAGGTCGGGAGCCACCGGGACGGAGACTTCGGCACCCACCACGCCCGGGACGCCTTCTCGGTCTTTCAGACCCTGGGGCTCGAGCTCGACCTGTTCTCGAGCGCGGTCAAGCTCAACACCCAGTACATGCACTCCCTCTGGTTCCACCTGACGCTGCGCCGCGCCGTCACCCGCGACGAGCTCCTCGCCCGCTTCCGGTCGAACCCCCGGGTCGCGATGACCGCGAAGAAGGAGGCGAACATGATCTTCAGCTTCGGGCGCGACCATGGCTACTACGGGCGGATCCTCTCCCAGGTCGTGGTAGTCGAGCCGACGCTGGCGGTCCGCGGCGGCCGCGACGTCTTCGGGTTCGCCTTCACCCCCCAGGACGGCAACTCGCTGCTGTCGTCGATCGCGGCCGCCCTGTGGCGGATCGAGCCGGACTGGGAGAGCGTCCAGGAGCGGCTGCAGGTGCTCAGACGGTTCATCTTCCAGGAGATTTAATCGGGTCACCCCCTCGAAGGGAAGCGGATGATCCGGCCCAGCTCTTTCCAATTCGGTGACCTCCGATTGCAGGGGTGGTCGGTGGCTGGGTCGGAGACCTGGTTCCGGGTCCACCCGCCGGGGCTCGCCCTCGACGCCGGCCGGGGGGCGCCCCAGCTCGCCGGCGCCGCCGAGGTGTTCCTCACCCACGGCCACTTGGACCACGCCCTGGGGGTGGCCTACGTGCTCTCGCAGCGCACCCGGCACCTGGGCCGGGGGACCCGCGTCTTCTGCCCGGCAGAGGCCGTCCCCGACCTCGACACCCTGCTCCGGGCGGCCGGCCGGCTGGAGGGGACCGAGTACGACTTCGAGCTCTCCGGGCTCGCCCCGGGCGACCGGGTGGCGGTGGGCCGGGACCTCCGGGTGGAGGCCTTCGCCACCGACCATGTGGTGCCGAGCCTCGGCTATCACCTGGTCCGGGTCAAGCGCCGGCTCAAGGCCGCCTTCCGCGGCTTTCCGGGCGCCGAGCTCGCCCGCCTGCGAGGCGCGGGCGAGGATCCCGAGGACGAGGTCGAGCTTCTCGCCTTGAGCTACTGCGGCGACACCGGAGCCGAGGTCTTCGACAGCGAGCCCCGGCTGTTCGAGGCCGGCGTGCTGGTGATCGAATGCACCTTCCTCGGGGAGGCGAAGCGGGCGAGCGCCAAGAGCTACAAGCACCTCCACGTCGAGGATCTGGTGGCGCAGCGGGAGCGCTTCGCCAACCGGGCGATCGTCCTCCACCACCTGTCCCGGCGCCATCGCATGGCCGAGCTGCGGCGGGAGGTGGAGGAGCGGATGCCGGAGCTGGCGGGGCGGGTCTACCTGGTAGGGGAGGAGGAGAGGGAGTGACCGAGCGGCGGGGCAAGGGTGGCAGGGGCAGGGGGGCGAACCGGCCGGCCTCCGCACGCCCTCCTGCCGGCTTCGAGCGAGACCGAAGTCGGCGCCAACGGGTTGAAGAGTCGGCCGGCGCGATCGGTCCGCCGAAGGGAGCGCGCCTGGCCACGGTCGACGAGGTCGAGGTCCGGATCGAGAAGCTGGTCGCCGGGGGCGAGGGCTTCGCGCGCTTCGAGGGGGTGCCGCTGTTCGTGCCGCGCTCGGCCCCGGGGGATCGGCTGCGGGTGCGGGTCGTCGAGCGGCGGCCGGACTACGGGCGGGCGGAGGTCCTGGAGGTCCTCGAGCCCGGTCCTGGGCGCCGGGAGCCGCCCTGCCCTTACTTCGACCGCTGCGGCGGCTGCGACCTCCAGCACCTGGAGGACTCGCTGCAGGTTGAGCTCAAGGCTGCGGCGGTGGTCGAGACCCTGGAGCGGCTCGGCGGCCTGCGGCTGCCGGCGGTGCCCGAGGTGGTGGCCGGAGAGCCCTGGGGATACCGGCTTCGAACCCAGCTCCACGTGGAGCCGCCGGGCCGGGTGGTGGCGGCCCCGGGAGGGCCGGACCGGCCGGCGGTCGGCTACTTCGAACGCGGCAGCCACGAGCTGGTCGCGGTCGACCGTTGCCCGATCCTGGTGCCGGAGCTCGAGACCCTCCTCCCCCGGCTGCCCGCGGCCCTCGGGGAAGCGGACCGGCTCCCCCGGCGGCTCGACCTCGCTGCGGGCGAAGGCCGAGCCGTGAGCGCCGCTCCGGTGGTCCCGGGCCTGCCCCACGGTGAGGTCACGGCGACCGTGGCCGGCTTCGAGCTGGCTTACGACGCCCGCTCTTTCTTCCAGACTCACCGCGGGCTGCTCGAGCGCCTGGTTGCGGTGGTCCTCGGCCCCGGGGGCCGCGCTCCGGATCGCGCCCAGGAGGTCGCATTCGACCTCTACTGCGGCGTCGGCTTGTTCACCCTGCCGCTCGCCCGCAGGTACCGGCAGGTGGTCGGCGTGGAGGGCGACGGCGTCGCGGTCCGGTTCGCCCGGCGAAACGCCCGCAAGAACGGCGTCGAGAACGTCGAGATCCAGGCGGTCCGGGTGGAGAGCTGGATCACCCAAATGCCGGAACGGGCCGACCGGGTGGTGCTCGATCCGCCCCGAACCGGTCTCCATCCCCGGGTGCGTGAGACCCTGCTCGCGCGCGCACCGCCCTGGATTACCTACGTCTCCTGCCACCCGGCGACCCTGGCCAGGGACCTCCGGGCGCTCTCGGCGAGCTACCGGCTCGAGCGCCTGACGCTCCTCGACCTCTTCCCCCAGACCGGGCACATGGAGGCGGTTGCGCAGCTCCTCCGTTTCTAGGGTAAGCGAGGGGTTTCGTCCCCGCGGTTTCCTTTCGCCGGCTGGTCGCGTCTAATTGGTCATGGCGACCATGACCACGCAGGCCACCGATCCTCCGCGGCTGCTGCAACGGGCCACCGCGGCCTTCGCCGGTGGGGATCTCGGCCGGGGCGACGAGCTCCGGCTGCTCCGCGCTGCGGCGGCGGGCGACCGGGGCGCGGCGGAGCGGCTGGTGGACGCAACCTACCGGACGGTGTACGCCGCCCTCCACCGCCTCGCCGGCGGCGATCCGGAGCTGGCCGCGGACCTGACCCAGGAAACCTACCGCAAGGCCTGGGCCGCCCTCCCCGCGTTCCGGGGCGGGGCGCGGTTCTCGACCTGGCTCTACCGCATCGCCTACACCACCTTCCTCTCCCACGCCCGCCGCCCGCGCCGGCTCCTGCCGCTCGAGGAGGAGCTCGCCCGGACGGTGGACGCCCCGGGGCCGGACCCGGAGGAGTCGGCCGGCCGGGCCCGGGCCGCGGAGCACCTGCGCAAGGCGGTCCTGGCTCTGGCGGAGGATCTCCGCTTCGCGGTCACCGCCCACTACTGGCGTGGGCTCTCGGTGCGGGAGATCGCCCGCCACGAAGGGGTCAGCGAGGTGGCCATCAGGAAGCGCCTCAAGAAGGCGCTCGATCTCCTGGCCGTACGGCTCGAGGAGGAGGGACCATGAACGACCGAGCGACCGTGAAGAAGATCGTCGAGGAGCTGGACGCGCGGCGGGCGCCGGCGCCCGAGGCGCCC
>DATKCC010000053.1:0-4555 GCA_035513375.1 Thermoanaerobaculia bacterium
GCCGACGAGCGCCAGCGCGAGTACGTGGTCAACGGCTGGAACCTGACCGGCGACACCTACCGCGTGGACGAGGACGGCTACTTCTGGTTCGAAGCCCGCAGCGACGACATGATCCTCTCCTCCGGCTACAACATCTCCGCCCCCGAGGTCGAGGACGCCCTGCTCGAGCACCCGGCGGTGGCCGAGTGCGCGGTGGTCGCGATGCCCGACGAGGAGCGCGGCAGCCTGGTCAAGGCTTTCGTGGTCCTCTCCGCAGGGGTCGAGCCGGCCGAAGGCAGGGGCGGCGAGAGCCGCCCCGACGACCTGGTCAAGGAGCTCCAGGCCTTCGTCAAGGAGCGGATCGCCCCCTACAAGTACCCCAGGGCGATCGAGCTCGTCGACGCCCTGCCCCGAACCGAAACCGGCAAGGTCCAGCGCTTCAAGCTCCGCCAGCGCGAGGAGGAGCGAGCGCGGGAGCGCGCCGCTGTCCCGGCGGCTCCGCGGCCCGCTGCCGGGTGAGCGCCATGCTCCTCCGAGCGACCGCAGCGGCCGCCGTCGCCCTTTTCGTCCTCCTGGCCCTGGGCGCCTGCGCTGGCAGGGCAAGCTCGGCGGCGGCCGCGCCGGGACCCGCCGAGGGGTTTCTCCCCGGGGCGGACGGCGTGCGGCTCCACTACCGCGTGCTCGGCAGGGGCGCCGAAACCGTAGTCGCGGTGCACGGCGGGCCCGGCGCGGGGATCCAGTCGCTCCTCCCCGAGCTCGAGCCGCTCGCCGAGCGCTACCGCGTCGTCTTCTACGACCAGCGCGGCGGCGGGCTCTCCGACCTTCCGACCGACACCGATCTCCTGGGTGCGCGCCAGCACGTGGCCGACCTCGAGGCGGTACGCCGCTTCTTTGGGCTCGAGCGGATGCGGGTGATCGCCCTCTCCTTCGGGGCTCTGGTGGTGGCCCGGTACGCCGAGGAGCACCCGGAGCGCCTCGAGCGGATCGTCTTCTTCGGCGCCGTCGGTCCGCGGCGGGCGGAGGCCGCCGACCTCGCCCGGGCGACGCCCGCCGACGGCGACCCCCTGAAGCGCGAGCGATCGATGGCGCTCCTGCGATCGCTCACGGGTGGCGCGAGCTCCGATCCGGTCGCCGACTGCCGTGAGTACGAGGCCCTCGGGCGGGAGCTGGCGATCGCGCGGGGTGAGTCGGGGGCGTGGAAGGGTACCGCGTGCGCGATGCCGCCCGAGGCGCTGCTTTACTACTTCCAGCACACGGCGCGCGTGGGGCCGCAGAGCTTCGGGGACTGGGACTTCACCGGCTCGCTCGGCCACCTGGAGGCGCCCCTCCTGGTCATCCACGGCGCTCTGGACGCCGGCGGCGTCGAGCTGCAGCGGGCATGGATCGAGGCCGTCCCCAACGGGCGGCTCCTCCTGATCCCGGGCGGCGGCAAGGGCGTGTCCGCCGACCGGCCGGAGCTCTTCTTCCCCGCGGTCGAGACCTTCTTGGCAGGGGAGTGGCCGCCGGCGACCGAACCGGGCGGCGTGGACGAGGGCGGCCGGGGCTCCGTAGACCCGGGCAAGGAGGCCCCCTGATGCGCCGCACACCCGCCCTCGTCGCCGTCGTCCTCGGTGTCGCCCTGCTCGTCGTCCAGCCAGCGCCTCGGAGCTCCGCCGACGCGCCGGAGCGAGTGATCGTGACCAATTTCCCGGAGCTCCAGCGGGTCGCGGGGAGCGTCACGGTGCCGGAGCCGATCCCGCACTCCGCGCTCGTCCGCCGACTGGACGTCATCGTCCCGGCCGTCGACCGGGCCGCCACCACCCAACTCGTCGAGGCCGGCGCGATCGACGCCGCGGGATTCACCCACGCGGTCCTCGGCCTGCGCGGCGAGGTCCAGGGGAACCTGCTGCGCGACGGCGTCGCGGGCGCTGTGCTGGTGCCCGACGAGGAGCCGGTTGTCCGGGCGCTGCTCGAGGAGGGGCGCTACGAGCTCTCGCTCGAGGTCGAGGCGGCGGTGCTCAGGGCGGAGCGCGGCCTCTTCGCCTCCGGGCAGAGCCGTCAGGTGCTCGGCTTCCCCCGGTACCGGGTGTTTCTGTACAACACCTCGGATCGGTCGGTCGAGGCGGATCTGTACGTCTACCTCACGAATTGAGGCCGGGCTGGCGCTGGCTCCGCCAGGGCCTCGGCGGCGAGGAGGACCAGGGTGAGCCAGACGAGGTAGGCGAGGGTGAGATGGACGAGCTGGAGCCAGACCGGAGCGGCGAGGGCGACGTTGAGGAGGCCCGCCGCGAGCTCGACGCTGAACAGGGCGCCGAGGGTCCAGGCGAGCCGGCCGACCCGTGCTGACCGGGCGTTGGTACGGACGGCGACCACCATGACGATCAGGTAGGCCGCCGCCCCGACCGCCAGGAACGGGTGGAGGACGCGCAGCCGGACCAGGAGCCGGGCCGCCGCCGGGAGGTCGGCGATCGCCTCGCCGGTCATCTCGGCGACCGGGAAGAGGGTGTCGCCGAGGGCCGTGACCGCGCCGCTCGCTCCGAGGAGCGCGACCGCCGCGAGGCCGCCGGCCAGGAGCCAGCCGGCGGCGCCCGCTCGAGGAGAGGACTCGCGCCGGCGCGCCGCCGCCCACCCGGAGGCCCAGGCGGCGGCGAGGGCGAAGGCGGCCAGGAGCACGAAGGTGTTGAGGAGGTGCGCGGCCATCACCACCCCTCGGGCGACCGAAACGTCGTCACCGACCAGCTCGAAGCGCACCAGCCCGGCCCCGATCAGGGCCTCGACGACGGTCAGGGCCAGGCCCGCCAGGGCGGCGCGGGCGATCCGGTGGCGGCCGCCGAAGCGGCGCCAGGCCCAGATCGCCAGGATCACGACCAGCGGGCCCAGCAGCCCGCTCGTCAACCGGTGGCTGAATTCGATCAGGGTCTCGACCGCCGGCTCGCGGGGCACGACCTCGCCGTTGCAGAGCGGCCAATGGTTGCCGCAGCCGGCGCCCGAGCCGGTGGCCCGGACGAAGGCCCCCCAGACCGCCACCAGGACGGTGTAGCCGAGGACGATCCAGGCGAAGCGGGCGAAGCGGCGGTCGCTCATCGGCGCCGATTCTCCCCCCTCGGGGGGAGAGGGGGATCGAAGAGTGGACCGCCGAGGAGGGCGATACCGACGCGGGCAACCGGGACCTCAGAGGCTCTGTTCCCCGCGAGCCGGGGCGGTGGCTCGGGGGCTCGGCTCGGCACCAGCCGGGCGGGGATCCACCCGCGGAGCGAGTTGACCAGGTAGATCGCCTCGGCCCGGGCGAGATCCGCTACCGTCAGCGCTTGCTCCTCGACCCGGCCGCGGGCCAGAAGCTCGGCGCGGAAGGTGCCGGGGAGGAGCCCGGAGGCGGCCGGCGGCGTCACCAGGCGGCCGTCGAGCCGGAGCACCAGGTTGGCGACGGTGGACTCGGTGAGCTCGCCCTCCCGGTTCCAGAGCAGGACGTCGTCGAGACCCGGCGCCGCCGGCGCCTCGCGCGTCCCGATCTCCCTGACGGTGCGGGCCCGGGCCTCCCCGAGGGCCCGCTCGTAGAGCTCGCGGCGGGTCGTCTTGTGGCGCAGGTAGGGGTCCCGGCGGTCGACCGGCTCGGCGGCGAGTGCGACCGTCCACGGCCGCCGGAGAGGCTCGAGCGGCCGGGGCTCGAGCGCGAGCTCACCGGCCGGGCCCGCGAGGAGCCGCACCCGGAGGCGCCACCGCGGCCGGGAGCGGGCGTCGAGCTCCGAGGCGAGCGCGGCCAGCCGCGACCGGACGAGATCGAGGTCGAGCGCGAAGCCCAGCTCCGCCGCCGAAGCGGCGAGGCGGGCCAGGTGGCGCTCGAGGAGGGCGAACTCCGTGTCGGGGCGCCAGAGGATCGTTTCGAGCAGCCGGAGCGCCGGCTCCGCCACCGGCCTGCCCTCGAGCGCCCGCACCAGCACCAGCGCCTTGGTCCGGGTCTCGGCGAGCTCCCGCGCCGGGTCGGAATCCCAGACGATCCCGCCGCCGGTGCCGTACTCGAGCCACGGTCCCTGCTCGTCCCCCGCGCCCGGGCTCCGAGCCCCGTCGCCGGAGGGTCCCGCCGCGGCACCTCGGTCGATCCAGGCGGTTCGGATCGCCACGCTGAACCGGGCCTCGCCCCCCGGGGCGACGTAGCCGATCGCCCCGGTGTAGAGCCCGCGCGGGGTCGTCTCGAGCGCGGCGAGGAGCTCCATCGTCCGCACCTTCGGCGCCCCGGTCACCGAGGCCGAGGGGAAGAGCGCGGCGAAGACCTCGGCCAGGCCGGCGTCGCTCTCCGCATCGACCTCCGAGGTCATCTGCTGCACCGTGGCGTAGCGCTCGACCGCGAACAGACGCCGCACCCGGACCGAGCCGGGGCGGGCGATGCGCCCGAGGTCGTTGCGCACCATGTCGACGATCATCAGGTTCTCCGCCCGCTCCTTGGGCGAGCGCCGGAGCTCCTCGGCGAGCCCCAGGTCCTCCTCGGCCGATCGGCCGCGGGGCGCGGTCCCCTTCATCGGGCGGCACAGGAGCTTGCGGCCCCGGCGGCTGAAGAAGAGCTCCGGCGAGACCGAGCAGACGGCGGCGCCGGCCCCGTCCC
>DATKCC010000054.1:0-6669 GCA_035513375.1 Thermoanaerobaculia bacterium
GAGATCACGAAGATCACCAGGAAGATGAAGAACAGGATCTTGGCGATCCCCGT
Source organism: Thermoanaerobaculia bacterium (assembly GCA_035513375.1). GTDB lineage: Bacteria > Acidobacteriota > Thermoanaerobaculia > Multivoradales > DATKCC01 > DATKCC01. Next base: position 54 of record DATKCC010000054.1, read on the forward strand.
CGCGGCTCCTGCCAGTCCTCCGAACCCCAACAGGGCGGCGACCAGCGCAATGACCAGGAAGATCAGGGCCCATCTCAGCATCTCGTTACTCCCTCCACAGAACAGACGCCTCGGGATGAGATCGTCGATGCCTTCGGCGGCGCCGAAACGCCCCTCGCGATCGGCTTCGGCCGTCGAAAGACAAGGCGAGCTTCGGATTTGCAATCCCCAGGCCAGGCGGGCCGGACCGGGCCGCCGGTGAGCGCCCGCGGCGGGGCGGGTAGCAGGGATCTCCGTGCCGGCAGTACCCGGAGCCGAGGGTCCGCGAATGCCGGTCAGAACAGGGCCAGCTGGCCCCGCCCGTCGATCCCGACCAGCTTAGCCGCCGTCACTCCCAGGAGCCGGACCGGCCGCTTCCCGGCCTCGGTCCGCTTGAGGAGCTCCCGCGCCACCCGGGCGATCTCGTCCCTCGAAACCAGAGGCTCGCCCCGGGTCGCCGAGCGGGTCACGGTGGTGAAGTCGTGGTAGCGCACTTTGAGGACCAGCGTGCAGCCGGCGATCCCCCGGCGCGAGAGCCCGTCGGCCACCTCCCGCGCCAGCCGCTCGAGGACCTCTTCGAGCTCCGCCAGACGGGTCAGGTCCTGGCTGAAGGTCGTCTCCGAGCCCAGGCTCTTGCGCTCCCGGTGGGTCGTGACCTCCCGCTCGTCGATTCCCCGGGCGAGCTCCCACAGGAGCTCCCCCTGGCGCCCGAAGCGGGCCGCGAGCCCGTCCCGAGGCAGAACCCGGAGCTCGGCGACCGTCCGCACTCCGAGCTCGGCGAGCGCGCGCTCGGTGGCCGGACCCACGCCATGGAGCCGGCGGACCGGAAGCGGCGCCAGGAAGCCCTCGACCTCGCCCGGTCGGACCACGGTCAGGCCGTCGGGCTTGTCGAAGTCCGAGGCGATCTTCGCCACCAGCCGGTTCGGGCCCACCCCGATCGAGACCGTCAGGCCCCGCTCCTCATGGACCCGTCGGCGGATCTCCCGGGCGACCGCGGTGGCGCTTCCGAGCGCGCCCAGGTGGTCGGTGAGGTCGAGGTAGGCCTCGTCGATCGAGACCGCCTGGACCACGGGCGTGAGCTCCTGGTAGATGCGGAAGATCTCCTGCGACTCCCGGCGGTAGCGGGGGAACTCCGGCGGCAGGAAGACCGCCCCCGGGCACAAACGAGCCGCGCGCGCGGAGGGCATCGCCGAGTGGACGCCGAACCGGCGCGCCTCGTAGCTCGCCGCCGCCACCACCCCGCGCCCCCCGGGACCGCCGCCGATGACCAGCGGCAGGCCGAGTAGCGATGGGTCGTCGCGGGCGTGAACCGCCGCGTAGAAGCAGTCCATGTCGCAGTGAAGGATGCGCCGCACCCGGCCGCTCTGGACCATCGGGAGCCGATGTTACCGGCGGCTGGGACCGGGAGGGGGTAGAATCGAATTCCTATTTTCGTTGCGCTGAGAGCTTCAGGAGGACGGGCGAGGTGAGGGTCCTACGACCAGGGAGCAGGGATCGGCCGCTCCGGCTGGAGGCAGTCGGGCCGGAGGCGTGGTGACCCCGACCACGGTCCGTCGGCCGATCCGGTTGCTGGGCCTGCTCGGCGCGGTGGCGGGGCTCGCCTGCGCCTCGGTGGGGGCACCGGCCTCTCCTGCAGCGGATCCCCGCCCGCTGCCGCGGGTCGAGGGGGCGATCGTCACCGGGCGGCTCGATCCCGGGGAGACGGCGAGCTACAGCATCGAGCTCGAGACGGGCGAGTACTTCGAGATCCACCACGAACGGCCACCGGAGGAGGTGCGGGTGCTGCTCTTCGCCCCCGGGGTCGAGCCCTCGGCCAGCCCGAGGCAGGCCGAATCCCTGGGCGAGCACGCGCCGAATACCACGGGTCAGGTCCTGTGGCACGTCATCTCCGTGTCCGGGCTCCACCACATCCGAGTGGAGCCGACGAGCGGCTCGGCAGTGGATTCCGAGCTGGCCATCCGTGCACTCCGGCCGGCCACGGAGAAGGACCTGAGCGCGTATCGCGGATTCCTGGTCTGGAGCCAGGCCGAGACGCTCCGCAGGGCCGGCCGCTTCGACGAAGCCCTGGAGCTGTTCGATCGGGCCTTCGAGCTCTACCTCGAAGGGGGCTACCGACGAGGCCAGGCCCGCACCTCCTGGCTCCGGGCGACGATCCTCCAGGTGTTGGGTCGTCCGGAGGAAGCTCGCGAACAGCTCCTGGGGGCGCTCGCGATCTACCGGGAGCTCGGGGATCGGCACGAACAGGCCGGGACGTTGGTGTTGCTGGCGAGCCTCGAGCGAGAGGTCGCCCGGTGGGATTCGATGCACCAGCACCTGGAGACCGGGCTCGGCCTCGCCCGAGAGCTGGGCAACCGAGAGGTGGAAGCCGGCGCTCTCATCCAGTACTGCAAGGCCCTGATGGACCAGGGCCAGACCGTTCAGGCCGTCGCGCGGTGCCGGGGGGCGGTGGCCCTGTGGGAGGAGATGGGGTGGCGGGCGGAAGGCGTCGACGCGCTGATCAACCTCGGCTACATCCACTTCTACCAGGGCGAGCTGGACGAGGCCCGCGCTTATTACACCCGGGGTCTCGACGTGCTCGAGAAGCATCCTCATCCCGAGCGCGAAGCTACCCTGCGAAATAACCTGGCGCTGCTCCATGAGGCTGGAGGCGAATATCAGGTCGCGCTGGCGTCGCTCCAAGCAGCGCTGGAGGCGTACGACCGGCTCGGGAGAACGGGGTTCTCCGCCAAGGTCCTCCAGAACATGGGCCGTATCCACCAGCGGCTCCGCAATCCCGCTACCTCCTACGATTTCTACCTCCAGGCCCTCGACCGGATGGTCGAAGCCGAAGACCTGCTGGGTCGAATCGGAGTCCTCCACGCCCTGGGCGACCTCCAGGTCGAAGAAGCAAAGCTGGTCGAGGCACGGCGGACCCTGGAGGAAGCGCTGGAGCTGAGCCGGGGCGCCGGCAGCCGGCTCCTGCTCGCCGCCTCGCTGACCCGGATCGGCGAGCTCGAGCTGCAGGGGAGGCCGGAGCAAGCCCTGGTGCCGCTAGACGAATCGCGGCAGCTCTACCGCGCCAGCGAGCACCGCTGGGGCGAGGCTCGGGCGGTCGCCGGCCTGGCGGCAGCTCATGCCGCGATGGGCGAAGAAGAGCGGGCCCTCGATTGGCTGATCGAGGCTACGGCTCTCAACGAGGCGATCGGCAACCGCGCCGGGCTCGCCGAGAGCCACTACCGGATCGCCCGGATCGAGCGGGGCCGAGGCAACCTCGAGGCGGCGCGGGGCGCCATCGAGCAGGCCGAAGCGGTGCTCGATGCCGTGCGCCTGATGATCGGCACCGACGACCTCCGGTCGCTCTACTCGGCTACCACGCGGCCCTACCACGAGCTCCACGTCGCGATCCTCATGGCGCAACACCGCCGCCGGCCGGAGGATGGCCACGACGCGGAGGCCCTCCGCGAGAGCGAGCGCGCCCGCTCCCGAAGCCTGCTCGAGATCCTCTCCGAGGCGGAGCTCCGGCCGGGGCCCGAAGTTTCGCGGGAGCTCCTCGCCGACCGCGCCGCCCTCCAGCAGCGTCTCAACGCCAAGGAGATCGAGCGGCAGATCCTCCTCGCCGACGAGGCCGTCAGCCCGTCGGCGCTCTTCCGGGTGAAGCTCGACATCGAGCGCCTCCTGACCGACCTTCGGGGGGCGGAGCGCCGGATTCGCGCCCAGAGCCCGCGCTACGCCGCTCTGACCCAGCCGCAGCCGGTGACCGTCGTCGAGATCCAGCGCTCGCTCCTGGACGGCGAGACGGCGCTGCTCGAGTACAGCCTGGGTGAAGAGCGGAGCTTCCTCTGGGTAGTGACGAACGACGGGCTCGAGACTCATGAGCTTCCAGCCAGCAGCGAGATCGAGGCCTCGGCGCGCTGCTTTCACTGGCTGATCACCGCCTATGGCCAGCCTCCGGCTGCCGACCGCCTCACCCCCGAAGCGGCTGCCTGCCTCGGAGAGCGCCTCCGCTCCTACACCCGCTCTCCCCCCGGTGAGAGCCAGCACTCGGTCCGACACCGCCGGCGGCTGGAGATTGTGGCTGCCTTCGAGCGGACCGGGGACGAGCTATCCCGACTCGTCCTGGCTCCCGCCGCCGCTGCAGGGCCGCTCGCCCATCGACTGGCGATCGTGGCCGATGGAGCCCTGGAGTACGTGCCCTTCGCCGCTCTGCCTGAGCCCGGGACCGGCGGCCGGCCCCTGGTGGAGACTCACGAGCTGGCCCGCCTGCCATCGGCCTCGGTGCTGGCCTTCCAGCGGAGCCAGCCGGCCTCCGCGGCGGCGACGGCGGGCGAGCTGGCGATCGTCGCCGACCCGCTCTACAGCCGGGAGGACGACCGCGTGACTCTCGTCGACGGGGAGAGCCGGGCGCGGCTCGAGGCGCCCGCCGGCGCCGTCCAACGCGGCGTCCTCTCGGGCTTCGACCGGCTCACCTTCTCCGGCAGGGAGGCCGATGCCATCGCCCGCTTCACCGGGCCGAACGGCGCCTTGCTCGCCATCGGGCCCGATGCGACCCGGGAGCTGGTGCTGGGCGGCGCTCTCGCCGGGTACCGCTATGTGCACTTCGCGACCCACGCCGTGGTCGATACCCAGTACCCCCAGTTCTCACGGCTCGTCCTCTCCCTGGTGGATTCCCAGGGCCAGCCCGTGGAAGACGGATTCCTCCGCCTCCACGACGTCTACGGCCTGGCGCTCGACGCCGCCGAGATGGTGGTGCTCTCGGCCTGCGACACTGCCTTGGGCCGGGAGATCCGCGGCGAAGGCCTGGTGGGCCTGACGCGAGGGTTTCTCTACGCCGGCGCCGAGCGGGTCGTGGCGAGCCTCTGGCCAGTTCAGGACCTGGCCACCGCGCGGCTCATGGAGCACCTCTATCGGGGCCTTCTCGAGGAGAAGCGCCCACCAGCCGATGCGCTTCGCCGGGCGCAGCTCGGGATCCTGGCGGAGCCGGACGGCGCCTTCGCCTTTCCCTACTACTGGGCCGGTTTCGTCCTCCAGGGGGAGTGGCGGTGACGGTGGCGCCGCCTGGCGGCCGCTCCGGGCGCCCAGGCCTCAGCCGGGATGCGCTCGAGCGACTCCTCGCCCTCCTCGACCCGGATCCGGCGCGCGCCGCGCGCTGCTACCAGCAGCTCCGGCGGCGGCTGACCCGGCTCTTCGAGTGGCGGGGGGCGCGGTTCCCGGAGGACCTGACCGATGAGACGATCTTCAGGGTGGCGCGCAAGCTCGAAGAAGGGGTGGAGATCCGGTCGGACGACCCGTACTCTTATTTTTGCGGCGTCGCACACCTGGTTTTCAAAGAGCTCTTGCGCGCGACCAAGCGCGAGCGCCACGTCCTCGACCGGGCGGCCTGGGAACCGCGGGAGGACGCGAACGTCGAGGAACCCGAGGACGAGCGGATGGCGGCTCTCCAGGACTGCCTGGACCGGCTGTCGCCGGTCAGCCGCGAGCTGATCCTCGACTATCACGAAGGCGAGCGGCGGCACCGGATCGACAACCGCCGGGCGATCGCCGCCCGGCTCGGGGTGCCGCTCAACGCCATGCGGATCCGGGTCCATCGGATCCGCGCCAAGCTAGAGCGCTGCGTCCAGATGCGCCTTCCGGAGCGGTGACCGCCCCTCGCGCCGTCGTGCAGCTCTTCGCCGAGAGCGAAATAGTTTCGCACTCGGTGCCAATCCAAAGTGGAGGCCGGCGATCCGCCCGGCTAGACCGGCGGCCGAGAGCCGGCTGGCAGGTAGCTATCGAACGGCGCCCGGTGGAGAGAGCAAGAGATGAGCGACCAGGAGAGGACGAAGATCGACCGTTACTTGTTGGGCCAGCTCCCCTCCGACGAGGCGGACCGGATCGAGGCCCGGCTGCTTGCGGAGACCGGCCTCTTCGAGCTCGCCGAGTCGGTCGAGGACGAGATCATCGACCGCTACGCCCGGGGCGAGCTCTCGCCCGAGGAGCGGCGGCGGTTCGAGCGCCGGCTCCTGCCGTCGGAGCGGATCGGCGAGCGCGTGACCTTCGCCCGCGCCCTCGCGGCCCACGGCCGCCGCGCCGAGGCGCTCGCGAGCCCCGCCCCCGGTTCGGTCGGCCGCGAAGCCGCCGTCGTGGCACTCTTCCGGCCCGCGGGTGCGCGGCTCGCCTGGGCAGCCACCCTCCTGATCGCACTCCTGGGCGGCTGGCTCGCCCTTCAGGTCGACCGCCTGAAGGAGCGGGCGGAGGAGCTCGACGCGGCCCGGATCGCCGCCGTCGAGCTCGCCGAGTCGGCGACGGCACGAGCCCGGGAGGCGGGCTCGACCGCCGAGCGCGCCCGCCGCCGCGAAGCCGAGGCCACCGAGCTCGAGCGCGAGCTCGCCGAAGCCCGGGTGCACCTCGCCGAGCTCGAGACCGCGGAGCCGCCCGATGGCGCCGGGCAGGGTGAGCGCCGGGTCCGCCGCCCCGGCGACTACGGCGGCGAGTCGGTGACGGCGAGCCTCTTCCTGGCCCTCGCCACCCGCTCCGAAACCGGCCCGGAGACGCTCCGCCTCGAAGGCGCGAATCAGGCGGAGCTGCAGCTCGAGCTCGCCGGGCCGAGACCGTCAAGGGCGATCGCCGCCACCGTCAGCCG